>DATINJ010000161.1:0-2258 GCA_035474375.1 Kineosporiaceae bacterium
GCGATCATGCACGCTTGCCCCCACCACAGGCCGCGATCATGCACACTTGCCCCCACCACAGGCCGCGATCATGCACACTTGCCCCCACCACAGGCCGCGATCATGCACGCCTGCCCCACCACAGGCCGCGATCATGCACGCCTGCCCCCACCACAGGCCGCGATCATGCACGGTTGCCACCCTCAAGGCCGGGCACGCCGGCGCTGACGCGCCTCCCAAGTGCGTGATCACCGCAGGTTTGGCCAGCAGGGTCAGCGATGGGTCAAAACTGGCGACCGCTTCGCGAACTTCCAGCGAGCGACCCGGGTGCTCCAGTCAGCGGATGCCGGTCCAGAGCGCCCGAACCTCACCGCGCGGATCGGCCACCGGGCCGGTCGCCTCCACCACGCCGTCCGGGGCGAAGCACATCACCGTTCGTTCGTCGTCATAGGCCGGCCAACCCGGCTCGCCGGTGGCGATGAAGCTGACCCAGGCACCGTGCACGGCGTCGGCCACGACCTGCGGCGCCGCGTTTCCGATCAGGGCCTGACTGGCCAGGTCGTCCAGTGTGTCGAAGACGAAGGCGACCTCGGCCGCGTGGGTGGCGCCGAGCCGTCCGTCCCACAGCGGGGTCCGCCAGCCGAACTCGTACAGATAGGTTGGTTCGTAGGTCGGCACGGCCGCCGAGCGTGCCTCGGCCACCCGGATCGCGGGCACCCGGAAGAACCAGTCCGTGACGACGTCGATGATCAGCTGACCCGGGGTCTTCTGCGGCTGGATGCGGCGGTAGACCTGGACCCGGTCAGCAGTCAGGCCGTAGAAACCGGCGATCATCTCCAGGGCCGCAGCGTCAGCGTGTTCCACCAGCCCGGTCGGGACCAGAAACATGGTCATCTCGTCGCGATTCGTACCGGTCATCAGACGGACGTCGGACCCGGCTCCGGCCCGGATCAACTCCAGCGGCGGCGCGGGCAGCACCTCACCGTCCACCGTCGGCTCGAAGGGCATCGCGTTCAGCGCCAGTTCGGCCCATTTCTGCGGATCGCGATTGACCGCCAGGGCCGCGGAGAACCGAGCCTGCGCACTGATCAGCTGCTCTAGCCCGACGGCCGCGAAGGCCTCCGCTGTCGGCTCGATCCCGAGCGTGCCGGCCAGCTCCGCAGCCACCCGGCGAGCGACCGGCTCGCTGATCACATGAGCGGCAGCACCGCTCTGAGTGATCGCCTGGCGGAACAACGCGGCAGCCTGAGGCATCGCCAGCAGCGTGCTGACACTCATCGCCCCGGCGGACTCGCCGGCCACCGTGACGCGGGCCGGGTCACCGCCGAAGGCCGCGATATTGTCCCGCACCCATTCCAGCGCGGCGATCTGATCGAGCAGCCCGCGATTGGCCGGAACACCGTCCAACAGCAGGAACCCGTCCATCCCCAGCCGGTAATTGATCGACACGCAGATCACGCCGTCGCGGGCGAACCGGCTGCCGTCGTAGGTCGGAACCGCGTTGCTGCCGTACATGAAGGCACCGCCGTGCAGCCAGACCAGCACCGGCAGCCCGGACCCGCGCTCGGCACCTGCCCGGACCGCTGCTTCCGGGGTCCAGACGTTCAGGTTCAGGCACCCCTCTCCGGCGATCACGGGTTCCGCCAGGAGAGCGTTGATCGGCGTCGGGTACGGGGGTTTCGGCGCCGTCGAACCGTACTCCAGGCATTGCAGGACGCCGAGATGTGGCTTCACCGGCACCGGGGCCTGGAGTCGCCGTTCACCGAAAGGTGGCTCCGCATAAGGAATTCCCTTGAACGCAGCGACGCCGTCCAACACCGCACCGGCGTAGTCACCGAGTGCGGTCCGGACGACGACGTCAAGGTTGGTCTCGATCCGGGGTTTCGGCACAGCAACTCTCCACTTCCACGGCGCCCTCGCCGCGCTGGCAGCAACTCGCCCGCCCAGGGTAAGACGTACCCCTGACATCTGGATCGGTCGGATCACCGGTCGAGGAGTCGCGGTGTAATCAGTTGGCATTCCGTCTCGCGCCCCCGTCTCATGGCCCCGTCTCGTTGCCCGCCCGTCTCGTTGCCCGCCCGTCTCGTAGCCCACAAGCCGCACGACGCCAGCTTTATCCACAGATCTTCACCTCGCGGCCCGCGGCAGTGCCGGACCGGACAGATTCGGCTGATGGATATTCGCCTCAACAGCCTGACGGAACGCCAGCAAGGTCTGGTGAGCCGCGCGCAATTGCAGACCTGCGGTGTCACTCGCGACGAACTGCGCTGGCGGCTCGG
>DATINJ010000162.1:0-15467 GCA_035474375.1 Kineosporiaceae bacterium
CGTCCAGATCGCGACCCGGATGTTCGTGTCGCCGCTGACCGCCAAGACCCATGTCAACCGGGCGATGACCAAACTCGGTGCCCGCGACCGTGCCCAACTCGTCATCATCGCCTACGAGGCCGGCCTCATCCGCCCCGGCGATCCGCACCCGCTGTAGGAGAAGCCGGTCGACCGGAACAACCTGTCCCTCCGACGAAACGTTCGATCTCACCATGCCCCCGAACGGGCAACCAATACTTGGCTAGCCACATGTTTGCTGTTACGTTAGTTATGTGTCCAGCCACCTAATGGCTGGCGGCATCAGAGGAGTCGTCATGAAAGCCATCCTTTTCGACCGTTTCGGCGGCCCGGAAGTGCTGCACGAAGGGGACCTCGACGTCCCGCAGCCCGGTCCGGGGCAGGTCCGCGTCCGGGTCAAGGCCGCCGGGCTGAACGCGCTGGACGGCAAGATCCGTTCCGGGGCACTGGAGTCCATGTTCCCCACGCCGCTGCCCGCCGTCCCCGGTGGCGAGCTCGCCGGCGTGGTCGACGCCCTCGGTGAGGGCGTGCAAGACCTGAAGGTCGGTGACGAGGTGCTGGGCTGGTCGGACACCGGCGCCTACGCCGAGTACGCGCTGGCCACCACCGTGGCCCGCAAGCCCGCCGGCCTCGACTGGCAGCACGCCGCCGCCCTACCAACGGCGAGCGAGACCAGCGAGCGGGTCCTGGACCTACTCAACGTCACCGCCGGGGAAACGGTGCTGATGCACGGCGCGGCCGGAGCGGTCGGAACGCTGGCGATCCAGCTCGCCACCGCCCGCGGCGCACGAGTCATCGCCACCGCCGGCCCCGCCAACCAGGACTACCTCACCTCGCTCGGCGCCACCGCGACGGTGTACGGCGAGGGGCTGGTCGAGCGGGTGAGGGCGCTCGCCCCCGACGGCGTGGACGCGGTGTTCGACCTGGCCGGGAAGGGAGCCCTGGAGGACTCCATCACCCTGCGCGGCGGCACCACCCGCATCGTCACCATCGCCGACTTCGGCGCGCAACGGCTCGGCGTCACCTTCTCCAGAGGTGGCCAGGAACGCTCGGCCATCCGTCTGGCCGCGCTGGCCCAGGACGCCGCGACCGGCAAGCTCGTCACCACCGTCACCGCCTACCCGCTCGACCAGGCCGCCGCCGCCCAGCAGGTCAGCGACGCCGGGCATGTCCGGGGCAAGCTCGTCCTCACCCTCGACTGAGCAGGCTGCTTCCCGATCCCCATCTGTTCATCCCCGCACCGAAGGACTATTCATGCTGGACGCCCTGTGGACACCGACCACCGTCGGTGACATCTCCCTCTCGCACCGCCTGGTCATGGCCCCCATGACCCGTAGCCGCTCCACCCCTGAAGGCGTACCGACCGAGCTGAACGCCGAGTACTACGCGCAGCGGGCCTCGCACGCGCTGATGATCACCGAGGGAACCCAGCCCTCCACCGACGGCCAGGGCTATCTCTTCACCCCCGGCATCCACAGCGCCGAGCAGATCGCCGGGTGGCGCAAGGTCACCGACGCCGTGCACGCGGCCGACGGCCGGATCGTCATCCAGCTGATGCACACCGGACGCATCGCCCACCCCGACAACACCCCGCACGGGCGCCAGCCAGTCGCCCCGTCAGCGATCCAGCCGCAGGGCCCGATGTTCACCATGTCCGGGCCCCAGGACATGCCAACCCCCCGCGCTCTCTCGACCCAGGAAGTCGCGGCGACCATCGACGACTTCCGCAGTGCCGCAGCGGCTGCGATCGCGGCCGGCGCCGACGGCGTGGAGATCCACGGCGCGAACGGTTATCTGGTGCACCAGTTCCTGGCCGACGGCACCAACCAGCGCACCGACCGCTACGGCGGCTCCCTGGACAATCGGATCCGCTTCGCCGTCGAGGTCGCCGCCGCCGTGGCCGACGAGATCGGCGCCGAGCGCACCGGCCTGCGGATCTCCCCCGGCAACCCCTACAACGACGTCGCCGAGTCCGACACCGCGCAGCTGTATCCGGCGCTGGTCAGCGCCCTCAGCCCGCTCGGCCTCGCCTACCTCCATGTGATGCACTTCGGTGACGAGGCTCTGCTGGGCACCCTGCGCGCGTTGTGGCCGTCCACGCTGATCCTCAACCGGGCCGGCACCGACCTGCCCACCCGCGCCAAGGACATTGACAACGGCGTGGCGGACCTGGTTTCCGTCGGCTCTCTCGCGTTGGCCAACCCGGACCTGGTCGAGCGGCTACGCTCGGACGCGCCGCTGAACACCCCCGACCCGGCGACCTTCTACGGCGGCGGAGCGGTCGGCTACACCGACTACCCCACCCACGCCGCCTGAGGAACCCACCATGCCTGCCCCCACACCCCGCCCTCCCACGACGGCCAGTGAGGGACAGATGAGCTACGCGATCTTCCAGCTCGCCCGCGCTCACCGCGCCCGCGCCGCCAGCATGCTCCGCGAGATGGACCTGCATCCCGGGCAGGAACTGCTGCTGATGCACCTGCTTGACCGCGACGGCCAAACCCAGTCCGAGCTTCTCGACGCGGTCGGCCTGGACCACTCCACCGTCTCCAAGTCCCTCCGCCGCATGCAGGACGCCGGCCTGCTCCTCCGCGAGCCGGCCGAATACGACCGGCGGGTGATGGTCACCCACCTCACCGACAAGGGCCGCGCCATGCGCGAGCCCTTGGCAGCGATGTGGCGGGCCCTGGAGGAGATCTCCGCGCGGAACCTGTCGGCGCAGCAGGCAAAGTCCTTCGTTCGCACCGCCTACGCCATCGCCGACGCGATCAACAGCCGCGAACTTCCGAACGAAGAATCCAGGTAACACCTTCGGCGCGCATCCCTTGTCCGGGTGCCGCCTGCGCTACCCGCCCGGTCGTTTCTGGGCGCTTCACTGACCTGGTTCGAGTCAACCAGAAAAATCAACTTGACACGTCATGCACTTGTCCAACAATGTACATGATGCGTCATCTTAACCGCAGTGCATGATCCCCCACATGCCATCCGCGGGACATCACAGCCCCTTCGAAATGAGAGAAGTCGACCATGACAGGGAACAAGATCATCGCGGTGATCGGCGCAACCGGCTCCCAGGGCGGCGGACTGGCCAGGGCGATCCTGGCCGATCCGGACGGTGGCTTCACCCTCCGCGCCCTGACCCGCAACCCGCAGTCCGAGGCCGCACGACAGCTCGCCGATCAGGGCGCCGAGGTGATCGAGGCCGACCTCCGCGACGAGACCAGCCTGGCCAAGGCGTTCGACGGCGCATTCGGGGCGTTCGTGGTCACCAACTACTGGGAGCACATGTCGGTCCAGCAGGAGAAGCAGGACGTCGAGCGGATCGCGAACGCGGCCGGGGCCGCCGGCCTGACCCACGTGGTCTGGTCAACCCTGGACGACAGTCGCGATCACAACCCGCTGCACGATGAGCGGATGCCGACGCTGGAGGGCACCTACAAGGTGCCGCACTTCGACGCCAAAGCCGAGGCCGACGCCTACTTCACGGCAGCCGGCGTGCCGACCACGTTCCTCCGGACCACCTTCTACTGGGAAAACCTGATCGGCCCCCTCAAGCCCCAGCGCGGCGAGGACGGTCGACTCATTCTCGCCCTGGCCATGGGCGACAGTGAACTGCCCGGCATCGCGGTCGAGGACATCGGCCGCACCGCGTACGGGATCTTCAAGCGCGGCCCCCAGCTCGTCGGCCAAACCATCAGCATCGCAGGCGAACACCTCACCGGTGCGCAACTGGCCGAAACCCTTGGCAAGGTACTCGGCGAACCGGTCACCTACGTACCCGTGCCGTTCGACGTGGCCCGGGCGCAGCCGTACCCGGGTGCCGTCGAGCTGGGCAACATGTTCCAGTACTACGCCGAGGTGCCGCAGTTCAGGGATGCCCGCGACCTGGACGTGGTCCGTGACCTCAACCCCGACCTGCAGACCTTCGAGCAGTGGCTGAACGCCCACAAGGAGGCGCTCACCGCCGGGTGAGCACGCTGGGCCGGCTGGCCACTCGTCCTGCCAGTCGGCCCATCGTTCGTGTGGCACGTTGGTATCTGACCGAGGGTCGCTACTCGCCTTCTGTTGCCGGTGGACGATGGGTTTCGCTCTCGGCGTCCAAGTCAGCGTCTTCATCGGTGCTTCTAGTTCAAAGGGCCGGTCAGTTGGTCGCCGAGGTCCGAGCGGCGGTACAGCACCGCGCGGCCATGACGGGCGCTGACCAGCAGTCCGCCGGCGCGCAGGGCGCGAAGATGCTGGTTGACGGCGGTGGTGGTGACGCCGAGGCGCACGGCCAATTCGGTGGATGACGACGGGGTGGCGAGATGAACCAGCAGGCCGGCCCGGGCGGCGCCGAGCAGGTTGACCAGCGCGCTGGGCGCGGGCAGGGGCTGGGCTTCCCAGAGCGTCGCGAGGCCGCGCGCGGAGTAGAGAATCATCGGCGGCTCGTCGGCCGAGATGGGCGTGGACGCGTTGGTGGTCCACAGGGTCGGTAACAGGGTCAGCCCGCCGGTGGTCGAGCGGCTGTAGTTCAGTCCGGATCGCAACCGGACCTCGACGACGTTGTCGACGAGCCGGACCGTGGGTGACAGCCCGGCGAACATCGCCGCGAGCCCGCGCTGGGCGATCTCCCGTCCGCGGTACGTGACGTCACCTTCGAGCACTGTTCGCATCCGGGGCCAGTGCGGCTCGAAAGTGTGCTCCCAGTAACTGGTTAACGCGGCGATGATGCGTGCGAGCACGCTGGGCGCGGATCCCCGCAGCGGCTGGGTGAGTGGTCCGGTGCCGTGCACCGTGCGCAGGTCGCGCCGCACGACGCCCGGGTCGGTGCTGGCCAGCCGGGCGAACTCGTCATCGATTCTGGTCAACGGCGAGTAGGGGCGCGGGTTGAGGAAGTCGGGTGTCCACAGTCGATCGTTGGTCAGCGCGAGCAGCATGGCTTCGTCCAGGCTGCCTCGTACCTCGTCCAGCCCGTGCAGCCAACGCAGGTGCAGCGGGTATCGCCCGGGATCGCGCCAGGCCCGCAGGGACAGGACCAACTCGTTGAGCGGCGACACCGCGAACCGGACATCGGCCAGGTCCATGCCGACCAGCTCATACCTGACCATGAAGCAGAACGCTACATCGTTGGTGGGTCTGGCGGGTCCCTGCGACAACCGTACTCATGATCCTTGTTCTGACTCCCCCTCGATCGCTGGTCGCCGACTCGGTTCGGCGTGCCATGCACCCGCACGATCCGGTCGTTCGAGCACTGACCTGGGCGGCCATGTCCGCTGCCGTGTCCAAAGGCCTCTTCTTCAGCATCAGCGTGCTCTTCTTCACCCGGTTCGCCGGCCTTTCCGCTACCGAGGTCGGATTCGGACTCACGATCGCCGGTGGTGTCGCCGTCGGCGCGTCGCTAGGAGCCGGCTACCTGGCCCGGGTGGTCGGTGCCCGGTCACTGTTGGTGGCGGCCACCGTCGGGCAGGGCCTGGCCCTGCTCGCGTACCTCGCGGTGCGCACCCCGGTCGGGTTCGTGGTCATCGCCTGTGCCTGCGTGGGCCAGCAGGCCATCCAGCGCACCGCGCTGGCCACGATGATCGCCCAGAACTTCACCGGCCCGGACCGAGTCGCTGTTCGCGCCCGTCTCCGCGTGATCACCAACGGATTCATCGCGCTGGGCGCCGGGCTCGCGGCCATCGCCTTGGCAGTCGACAGCCGTCCGGCCTACCTACTGGCCATGCTGTCAACCGCGGCGTTGCAGTTCGTCTCCGCGTTGTCCGTGCGCCGGATCACCGCCACCCAGCCGATCGACCTGCCGCCTTCCGAGTACCGACGCCGATCACCGCTACGGGACCGCACCTACCTCGCCGCCACCGTGCTCAACGCGGTGATGACCATGCAGTTCAGCCTGCTCACCGTGGGGGTACCGCTGTGGATCGCCGGCTGGACCACCGCACCGCCGGTGACCGTCGCCGGACTGCTGGCCCTGAACACCGTGATCGTCTCCCTGCTGCAGATCTGGGCCGCACGGGACACCCACCAGCTTCCCGCGGCCGGGCGCGCGGTCGCCCGGGCCGGCGGGTTGCTCGCTCTCGCTTGCGGCTTGTACGCCGCGACGGTCTCCGGCCCCGCCACCGTCGTGGTGGTAGTGCTGGTCCTTGCGACTGTGGCGCACAGCCTCGCCGAGGTCCTCTCCGAGGCGGGCAACTGGACGCTCGCGTTCGAACTCGCAGATCCGACCAACACCGCCGCCTATCAGGGGGTGAGCCAGACCGGTGCCGCGCTCGGTTCGATGCTTGGCCCTCTGCTCGTCACCGCGACCGCAATCGAGCACGGCTGGGCGGGATGGGTCGTGCTCGCCGTCCTCTTCCTGACCGCTGGATTGTTCACCCTGCGGCTCGCTCGGCGAAGCGCACGCCCAGGTATTCAGGCCCCAACCCTTACGATGAAGCCAACCCCCAGCTACTGACGCTGCCGGGGTGCGGCGTGACCCGACGGGCGCGCGGTGGGCCCGAGGACCTGAGATCTACGACGGCGTGCGGGCCAGCGCCCGGTCCGCGGCGGCCATGACGGTGTCCCTCGCCGCGAGCGCGACGCCGCGAGCACCTGCCATGTCGAGGTCGGGGACCAGGGCGAAGGTGGCTACGGCGGCCTGCTCACGGCGCAACTGGGTGTGCTCGCGCACCCGACCGAGGAACCATTGCCGGAACGACGGCGCCGCCTCGACCACTCCCCCACCGACGAAGTACGCCTGCGGATCGGTGAAATTGGCCGCGATCGTGAACAGCCGACCGAGCGCGCGGGCCTGCTGGCCGAAGACGGCCAGCGCCAGCGGATCGTCCTGTTCGCCGAACTCCCGCAGCAGCATCGCGGCCCGATCGGTCGGCTCACCGGCGAGCAGGTGGTCCGGGAAACGGGTGAGCCAGTACGGCAGCAGGTTGTTCTTGATGCCGGTCAGCGACACGATGCTCTCCACGTCACCCTCCAGCCCGCAGTTGCAGCGCGGCATTGGTTGACCGGCCTCCAGCACGCCTTGCAGCGGGATCTGGATGTGCCCGAACTCCCCAGCCATCCCGGCGGCGCCCCTGATCACCTGACCGTCCTCCACCACACCACCGCCGAACCCGGTCCCGACGATCCCGGCCACCGACGACGAGACGCCTGCCACAGCCGGGCCGAAGTGCCGATGATGGGCGTAGAGAGCGGCGGCGTTGGCGTCGTTGTGATAGATCACGGGCAGGCCGATCCGAGCCTGAAGCGCACTGCGGATGTCGAACCCGTGCCAGCTGGTCTCGGAGAAGTTGGTCGAGCCCCGCGTCGAGATCACCCCGTCGGCACTCGCCGGTCCGGGGGTGTCCAGACCCACCGCCCGCACCATCGACAGCGAGGTCTGTGACAGGTCCACGATCGCGGTCAACGCCTCTGCCAGGGCCTCGACCGCGGCCTCGGGTCCCTCCTGCACCCGACTGGGTGTCTCCACCATCCGATCGATGAGAAAGGCGCCGCTCGCGTCGAGCACAGTGGCGTTGATACACGTGCCACCGCTGTCCAGACCGACCACGACCCACGACGTTGAACCGGGCACCACAGCACTGTGATTCACAAGACTCAGAGTACGTCCACAATCCGCCTGAGTGACTGCTCGCGTCACGTGCGTTCGCCGCGCGCCGCCGAATCGACACCGGAATCATCCCATGCGTGTGTTTTCTGACATCGAGGCCTGCACCCGAGGTAGCTGACGAATGCCACACCGACGTGCAACCGATCTGGCCCCGGCCGTTCCAGCTGTGCACTCCGAGCAACCGGCCCGGATGGTGCACTGCGGTTCGGTGCCGTACCACATCGGCCGCTGGCAGCCACGGACGACATCCTTACCTCGGTCAGGACCATTTGCTGGTGTACTGGCGGATCTGCTCGAGCATGAATGTGCTGGACTCGCGGGCTCTTTCCTCCCAGGCGAAGACACACGCCGTCATGATCGGTTCCGGGGCGGTTGCCGATGGCGACCGGCCGAAATCGAGTCGCCCGAGGGTGGCGAAGAATTCGTCCCAATTCACCTCACCCTGACCGATGTCCAGGTGCTGATGGACCCGGACCGTGGAGCCCGGCGGGTTCACGATGTAGCGCAGCCCGGATGAGCCGAGATGGTTGAATGAGTCGGCCACATGGACCTGGGTCAGCAGATCGCCGGCGTACTCCATGATTCCGGTGAGGTCACCGCCCATGTGGAACGTGTGCGGAGCGCAGTACAGGAAACTGACCAGCGGCGAATCGATCCCCCGGACCAGGTCGACGGCGGCCTTGCCGTCTTCGCAGAAATCGTCCGGGTGCGGTTCCAGCACCAACCGAACTCCCTCGCGCTCGAACACCGGCAGCAGTTCTTCCATCGAGCGCCAGAACTGTGACTCACTGCGAGCCGCCAGCTCCGGACGGCCGTTGAACTCCGAGTTCATCACCGAACACCCCAGATCCACGGTGATTTGGATGGCCCGCTTCCAGTACCGCACCGCCGCCTGACGCTCGTCCTCGTCCGGCCCGGACCACTTGTACAACGGAAGCACCGAGGCGATCTCCACCCCGGCGGAGTCCAGCGCCTGCTTGAACCCGGTGATCTTCGCCTTGTCAGCCCGCGGATGCAGGAAGAACGGCATGAAGTCTTCACGGGGCGACAGCTCGATGTACTGGTACCCGAGATCAGCCACCAGACTTGGCAATTCGGTCAGCGGGGTGGCACGGAACATATACGGGTCGAGTGCGATTTTCATGATGTGGCCGCCTCCAGCAGCGCGAGCGACCGGCGCCGACAGGGCGCCCGGTCACAACCGTATGTAACTCCGACGAGAACGGTGAGTCAATACTTTGTTCTAACATTCTTACTTGATCACGCCGAGGTGGCGGAGCTATCCCCGAGCGAAATATCCCTCAGATGAACAGGTTTGGCACCACGATCGGCTTCACAAAGCTTGGCTCGGGGGCGAACTGGTGCTTCCGCGGACGATCAGGTTCGCCGGCAGCACGATCTCGCGCCGCTCGGTGCGGCCTGCATCGAGGCGCTCGATCGCGGCGGCGACCGCCATCCGGGCCTGTTCTTCTGGAGCCTGATTCACGGTGGTGAGATCGATCCGGGAGTGTCGGGCGAGAATGCTGTCATCGAAGCCGGTTACGGAAATTTCGCCTGGAACCGTGACGTTCTGCCGCTCCAACCGGTCGACGATGCCGATCGCGGTCCGGTCATTGAAGGCCATGATGGCGGTGATGCCGGAAGATTCACCGAGCGCGTCCAGAGCCAGCGCACCCAACCGCTCGGTCAGCCCCCCGCGCAGCACGAGTGGCTCGAGTTGATGGCGCTTCATGGCTGCGCGGTAGGCGCGGCGGCGGCCGTCCGCGATGACGCCGGGCCCGCCGTCCACATGGGCAATCCGCCGGTGGCCGAGGGAAACCAGGTGATCTGCGACGGCACCCATGCCCTTGCTGTCGTCGGACCGGACCACATCAACGTCGGGCAGGTCCAGGACTCGGCCGACGCAGACTGTCGGAACGTCGGCGATGATCGGCGCCAGCTTGTGCGCGGCCACCGTCGGTCCGACGAGCAGGAGCGCCTCGCAACGAAAATCGATGAGCATCTCGATCGTGCGAAGCTCGTCGCGCGAGCCGGCAATCGATCCGAGGACAAGTTCGTAGCCGGCCGCGTCCGCCGCCTCCTGGATATCCTCGATCAGCTCGCCGTGGTAGATGTTGCTGGGAATGATCGTGACCCCGAGGAGTCTGGTCCGTCGGCGAGCCAGGAGCGCGGCGGTTCGATTGGTCCGGTAGCCGAGCCGCTCAGCGATCGCGACAACTCGTTCGGCGGTAGCAGCGCTCGGCCCCGATGCCCCGCTGAGCACCATCGAGACCAAGCCCTTTGATACTCCGGCCTCATTCGCGATGTCGAGGATCGTTGGACGGCGCTGACCCCTCGACGCGCGCTCCGCTGCCATGTCCCCGCCCATGACGCACACCCTAGGCGCTCAGGCTCGCTCGGCGAAGTCGACGATTGTCCGAACAAACTCTTGACATGCCCGCGTGATGCAGCTCATGCTCACGACACGGCTTTAAACCGGTTCAAAGAATTTATGCAGCAGCGGCCCGACGAGCGCGAGGGCCGCTCTGGAGCGTGCCCACAAACCACGGAGGACCCATGCCCAACAACCACATTGGCGTCGCCGTGATCGGCGCCGGGATGGCCGGCCGGTCGCACGCCGCGGCGTACCGGACCGCAGCGACGACCTACGACGGGCTCCTTCCGGACATCCGCCTGGTGGCCATCGTGGACGTGAACGAGCAGTTCGCACGGGAGACGGCGAACCGGTTCGGCTACCAGCGCGCCGAGACGTCGTGGCAGGCGGTCGCGGAGGCCGATGACGTGGACGTCGTGAGCGTCGTCGTGGCCAACCACCTGCACCGGGAAATCGTGACCGGCCTGCTCGCCGCAGGCAAGCACGTGCTGTGCGAAAAGCCCTTCGCTCCGACGATCGCCGATGCCGAGGCGATGGTGGCTGCCGCGCAAGCGGTGCCGCACCTGCAGACCGGTGTCGGGTTCACCTACCGGCGATCCCCCGCGATCGCTGCGATCAAGGAACAGCTCGACGCCGGCGCGATGGGTCGCCCACTGCACTTCAACGGGCACTACTGGTGCGACTACGGCGTCGATCCGAACAGGCCCATGAGCTGGCGTTACAAGGGCGGTCCCGGCTCAGGCGCGCTCGCTGACATCGGCAGCCATCTCGTCGACCTCGCCGAGTTCCTTTGCGGCCCGATCGAGGCCGTTCGGGGGGCATCGCTGTCGACCTTCATCACCGAACGCGCCTTGCCCCTCAGCACGGCGGTCGGACACGCGCAGGCCGAGCTCAGTGACGTGCGCGAGATCGTCGAGAACGAGGACGTCGCCACGTTCGTGGCAACCTTCGCCTCCGGCGCCACCGGGACCTTCTCCGCTTCACGGATGGCCCTCGGGTTGGCGAACTCCCTGGGGTTCGAGCTCTTCGCGGAAGACGCCGCCGCCACCTTCGACACCGTCCGGGCGGGCGAGTTCGGCTACCTGGACACAACCGTCCAGGGGCCGACAAATGGATACCGGCAGGTAGTGGTCGGCCCGGCTCACCCATACCTGGCCGGTGGGCTGCCGATGGACTTCCCCGGGGTCGGCTACGGCCAGAACGACCTGTTCGTGTTCCAGGCTCGCGCCTTCCTTGAGCAGGTCGCCGGTCTCAGCAGGCTGCCGCCGGTGCCGTCCTTCGAGCATGGGCTGCACAACCTTCGACTGCTCGACGCGGTGATTGCGTCGTCCAGTACCGGCGGCTCCGAGGTTCGCGTTCTGCCCGCAATCGCGCACTCCGTACCAGTTTAGAAGGAGATGACAGATGAGAATCGGCGCCTACACCGCATGCCTGCATGACAAGCCGCTCCCGGAGGCCCTGGCCATCCTCAGCGGTCTCGGGCTGACCAGCGCGGAGGTAAATTCCGGCGGATTCATTCCCGAGCCGCACCTGCCCAGCCGGAACACCCTGCTCAGCGAGCAGGCACGACAAGACTATCTCGGCCTCTTCACCGAGCAGGGCATTACGTTGACAGCACTCAACTGCAACGGAAACCCCTTGCATCCCAATGCCGCTGTGCGGGAAAAGCACTCGGCGGACATCTTCCGTTCGCTCGAGATCGCCGCGCTGCTCGGTGTGTCACGGGTGGTGGCGATGTCCGGAACCCCGGCCGCGAGCCGAACCGGAACAAATCCCGCCTGGAACGTGATGCCCTGGGACAGCGCATACCTGGACGTTCAGGACTACCAGTGGGACGACGTCGCGATCCCGTTCTGGAAGCAGGTCCAGTCCCGGGCAGCACACTTTGACGTCAAGGTCGCCATCGAAATGCACCCGCACAACCTGGTCTACAACCCGGCGACCCTGGAGCGGCTCGTGGAGAAGATCGCCGCGACGCATGTCGGCGCCGAAATGGACCCCAGTCACCTTTTCTGGCAGGGAATTGAACCGATCGAGGCGGTGCACCATCTCGGTTCGCTGATCTACAACGCGGCTGCCAAGGACACCCGGATCAACCCGGCCGCCCGCATCAACGGCGTGCTCGACGACCGGTTCGGCCGCGTTCAACCCGACGAACCGGGAGCGGTCGGCCTCGGCGGCCCCTACACGCTGAGCCGATGGCCACAGAACTCTTCATGGGATTTCGTTGCCGTCGGCCGCGGCCATGACGTCACCTGGTGGGCCGACTTCCTCGCAGCGTTGCGCAAGATCGACCCAGACATGCCGGTGAACATCGAACATGAGGACGCCGAACTGGGCCAACTCGAAGGCCTGACCGTCGCCGCGAAGACCCTCCTCGAGGCAGCCGACAGCTGAACCTCAGGTCCGCTCCCCCAGCATTTCAGGCTCCATAAATCGTTTCCGCGTTCCGTCATCACAAAGGAGTACTGACGACATGGAAGACAGCCACGCCCGTCACCGCACGTTCCCCCGTCCCAGCCGCACCGCACTGGGCGCGATCGGCATCCTCACCGCAGCGGCTCTCACCGCGTGCGGCAGCGGTGCTGCCACCGAGGACCCGCCCAGCAGCAATGCTCCCGCGGCGGCCGCCGGCAGCAACGGTTCGGCAGACGGCAAGGTCTCCATCTTCGTCGTCGGTGGAAAGTCCGACGACCCGTTCTGGTCGAAGGTCAAGCGTGGCGTCGACGATGCGGCCAAAGCCGTCGAGGCCAACGGCGGAAAGGTGACCTGGCTCGGCCCGCAGAACTACGACAACCTCGGGCCGGACGCCGCGAAGCTCATCCTCACCGCGAAGAGCCAGGGGGCGACGGCGGTGATCGCCGCCGACTGGGTGCCCGACGCGCAGGACGAGGCCCTGAAATCGGTCAGCAGTGGCGGAGTTCCGGTGTTCCTCTACAACTCTGGCGGTGCCGAGGCGGCGCAGAAGGTCGGGGCGCTCACCTACACCGGCTCGGACGAGCTCTTGGCCGGCAAGGCCGGTGGGCAGTTCTTTGCCGAGAAGGGTGCGAAGAATGTCCTCTGCGTCAATACGCTGCCCGGGGCGGCAAACACCGAAGCGCGCTGTAAGGGCATCGGAGAGGGTATGACGAGCGGGAAGTCCACCCAGCTCCCCCTCGCTTCATCGAACTTTGGCAACCCGACGGCGGTCACCCAGGCGATCAAGGCTGCCTTGCTCAAGGACAGCAGCATCGACGGGGTGGTCACGATCAGCACCGTGGACGCCGACAGTGCTGCCGCTGCCATCGACCAGGCCAAGGTCTCGGACAAGGTCAAGCTGGGCACCTTCGACATGGACGAGACCCAGCTCGGGCGGATCAAGGACGGCAAGCAGCTGTTCTGCATCGACCAGCAGCCGTATATGCAGGGCTACCTGGCCGTCTCGCAGGCGTTCGCGTACAACGCCTACGGGCTCCTGCTACCGCAGAGCCCGATCCTCACGGGTCCGGCCGTGATCAACGCGAGCAACGTCGACGCGACCCTGGCCGGCGCGAAGGCCGGAGTTCGCTGACCTGAAGCCGGGCGCGATCACGCTCGGTGCCCGGCGGCCTCCGTCAACAGATCATTCGCCTCGGCCTCAGCAAAGGTGGTACCAACAATGGCTGTGCAGATCTCCGATCCGGCACCCACGGGAGCGGTCGCCGCGCGCCCGACGTCCGGACGCTCGCTTCTCAGCATGACCCGAAGGCCGGAAGCCGGCGCCCTGATCGGCACCCTGGGAGTCTTCGTCTTCTTTGCGCTCTTCGGTGGTTCCCAGTTCTTCTCCGCCTCGGGCAGCGCGAGCTGGCTCAACGTCGCCGCCGAACTGGGCATCATCGCCGTCCCCGTCGGTCTGCTCATGATCGCGGGGGAACTCGATCTGTCCGTCGGGTCCGTGGTGGCGGCCAGCTCGATGACCCTGGCCGTGGTGTCCGGACGCTGGGGCGGGCCGATGATTCTCGGCATTGCCCTGGCCCTGCTGGTCGGACTGCTCACCGGACTGGTGAACGGTTTGATCGTCACCCGGACGAACGTCCCCTCGTTCGTGGTCACCCTGGCCACCCTGGCCGCGTTGTCGGGCCTCACCCTGGGTCTGACCCGAGCCCTCACCGGCACCACGAGCGTGGCCATCCACCCCGACTCCTTGTCCAAGGCGGTCTTCGGCACGTTGATTCGCGGGCAGTTCGAGGTGGCGATCTTCTGGTGGATCGGAGTCGCCGTCTGCGTCGCCGTGATGCTCCAGGACTCTCGATACGGGAACTGGATCTTCGCTGTTGGAGGTGACAAGGAGAGCGCACGGGCCACCGGAATCCCTACCGACAAGGTCAAGATCGCCTTGTACCTGGGCAGCGGCTTCGGTGCCGCGCTGGTCGGCGTCATCCAAACGATCCTCTACAACGGTGCCCAGGTAGCCAACGGCCAGTCATTCGTCTTCAACTCGATCATCGCCGTCGTCATCGGAGGAGTCCTGCTCACCGGTGGCTACGGATCGGTGGTCGGCGTCCTTCTCGGCACCCTCACCTTCGCCATCGTCAATCAGGGCATTTACTACACCGGCTGGAACGCGGACTGGGCCAGCCTGATTCTCGGCATTCTGCTGCTGATCGCCGTCCTGATGAACAACACCTTCCGCAAACTCGCCCTCTCCTACTCCCCTCGCTCACCGAAGAAGGCATGACCATGGCTGATACCCCCGTGCTCCGGCTCACCGACATCGCCAAGACCTATGCCGGCACGAAGGCACTGACCGACATCTCACTCGAGGTCGAGGCCGGCAAGGTCCTGTGTCTGCTCGGTGACAACGGAGCCGGCAAATCCACCCTGATCAAGATTCTCTCGGGCGTCCACCTGGCTTCCGCCGGCACGATGGAAATGCACGGCAGTGCAGTCCGATTCGCCAGCCCTCGGGAAGCCAGCAACCACGGCATCGCCACCGTGCATCAGTTCGGCGGCACCTTCCCGCTGATGGGAGTGGGCCGGTCGTTCTTCGTCGGCGCCGAACCCACCAAGAAATGGGGGCCATTCACCCGATTCGACAAAGCCACCGCCGGTGAGATCGCCGTCCGGGAAATGCAATCCCTGGGAATCACCCGGGTGACCGACGGAAACCGTCTCGTGGGCAGCCTTTCCGGAGGCGAGCGGCAGGCCCTGGCGATCGCTCGGGCCGTCTACTTCGGCGCCAACGTCCTGATCCTCGACGAGCCGACCGCGGCGCTCGGTGTCAAGGAGGCCACCCATGTCCTCCGGCTGATCATGCAGGCCCGCGCCAGGGGCGTCGCCGTCGTCTTCGTCACCCACAACGTCCTGCACGCCATGATGGTCGGTGACCACTTCGCCGTTCTCATCCGCGGCGAGAAGGCCGACGACTTCCGCAAGGGCGAGCGCAGTCGCGAGGAGATCACCGACCTGATGGCCGGCGGCGAAGCGATGGCCGAGCTGGAGGCCGAACTCGCCCGGATGCACGCCGAAACCTGA
>DATINJ010000163.1:0-18984 GCA_035474375.1 Kineosporiaceae bacterium
AGACCACGGACAGGCGCCGGTCGTCGCCCTCCTGCACGAAGACACTCACGGTATGAAGTTCGATCTCGAGTCTGCCCTCTGTTAGGGCGGTAAGCCACTGGACCGTGGTCAAGACCTGCGCCGGAAAGTCCTCGGCGATCAAGACAATCTTGGGTTGAGTCAGGAGATCGTTGTCCCAAGGGTCGTCTCCAGCCTCAACGTGTGCGGTGAGCCTATTGAGCGCCTCCTCATCGGTCGTGATCCCGGATATCTCGGGAGCGGGCCGTCGCAGATAGGCCAGGTGCGCCTGGGCCAAGGTCTGCTTGGTGAAACTGGCGACAAGCGCTGCGTAGGTCATCGCTTGCAGGTGGACCTGCCGGTCGGAGCCGCGCTTGAGTTCAACAACGATCAACTGGCCGCTGCCGTCCAGTGCGAGGATGTCCAGGCGTTCACGAGCGGTGTCACCACCAGTTGACTCCCAGCGGTCGAACTGGGTTGTGACGATCATGACCCGGTCGCCGAGAATATCTGGGTTGTCGACCACCCAGCGTTCAAGGTCATGTGTTTCCGTGAGCTTCTGCTGCTGCATGCTGGATCTACTGGCGGGGATGGCTCGCATTCCCGCTACCGTGAAAAGCCGTGTGGACAGAGGCACTGCGCCAGGCTACGGCGACGGAGCTCCGGCCTCGAGCGTCACTCAGGAACCTTGAACCCGCGGACTCTCGGACTCTCGGACGATCATGGCGGATGCTGATGGAAAGTTCCTCTGCCTGCGGTCGAGCCGATCTGTGTCTGCCATCGTTCGGTGTCGTTTGGCATCAGCTGGCAGGGTTCTTGTCCCAAGAGTGCCCCGATCAGAACAGAGCGAACTGGGTGGCGGCGATAGCTGGCCGGGTGATGCGCCGCAGCCGGGGCTCGAGGACTTGGGGACCTGGGGACCTGGAGCGACATGAACCGGCCGAGGGCGTTGCGGAGCAGGAGGACGGGGTATCAGCGCGCGGTGGTTCGCTTCATGGTCTTGGCCCCTTCGTTGGCAGTGGCGGCGGGGGCGATCTGTGCCCCTGCCGACAGGCCGCAGGTACCGCGGCCGGCGAGGCTCACCGTCATCCCCTCCTGCTGATCCGCCGGCCACCCGCATGTGCGGCAAGCACATACCTGGACCAGGTCGAGAGCTTCCTGGACGACGCGAACGTCTCCACCCACAAGATCAGTGACCAACTCGGGCACGCCAAGGTCAGCATGACGCAAGATCGTTATCTGGGTCGACGGATCACGGACCGGCAGACCTCCGAGGTACTAGACGGCATGTTTGAGGATCCGGAGGAGGATTCGGACGACAGTGCCGGAGAGGACACGGAGGGTAAAGAATCCCAATAGTGTCCCGAACGCGAAGCAGGTCAGACCCCTAGGGATCTGACCTGCTTGTTTGTGCGCCGTCAGGGACTTGAACCCCGAACCCGCTGATTAAGAGTCAGCTGCTCTGCCAATTGAGCTAACGGCGCGTAACGAGAAGAAGATTAGCATCCGGGGCCCGCAGACACGAAATGGGCCCCGGATGCCGGTGCGTCAGACCTCGGCGGAAGGGGTTGCCGGGGCGGGAGGGGTGGGCTTGAGGACGTACTTCTTCGCCACCTCGCGGGCGGTCTCGCTGGCGGGGCCGGGCGGCGGGACGAAGAGCACCTCGCGGTAGTACTTCAGCTCCTCGATGCTCTCCTGGATGTCGGCGAGCGCCCGGTGCCCGCCGTTCTTGGACGGCGAGGCGAAGTAGATCCGCGGGTACCAGCGCCGTGCCAGTTCCTTGATCGAGGAGACGTCGACGATCCGGTAGTGCAGGTGGTTCTCCAGGGTGGGCATGTCCCGGGCCAGGAAGCCGCGGTCGGTTCCGACCGAGTTTCCGGCCAGTGGAGCCTTGCGTGAATCCGGTACCCAGTGCCGGACGTACTCCAGCACGGCGTCCTCGGCCGCCTGGAGGGTGATCCCGGCGTCCAGCTCGTCGAGCAGTCCGGACGACGTGTGCATGTTCCGCACGATGTCTTCCATATGCTCCAGCACGCCCTCTGGCGGTCGGATCACCACATCCACACCGTCACCGAGTACGGTCAGTTGCGAGTCGGTCACCAAGGCTGCCACCTCGATCAGCGCATCCGCTGTCAGGTTCAGTCCGGTCATCTCGCAGTCGATCCATACGATGCGGTCCTGCGAGCGCTCGCTGTTCTCCGTTGCCACGGCCGGTACTCTACGCCGCGTTGCAGCCGAATCGTCGGTGGTGAATCGCTACAGCCCATCCGCCGCTAATCTCAACCCCGTGAGCGCGCAGTCCCCCTATCAGCCCGCTCGGCCCGCAGGTCTGCCGGCCGAGTATCCGCTGGTGCCTGTCCGGCGTCCAACGATCCGCACCGCCCTGCTGTGGATGACGGTTGTGGTGGTGCTGTGCGGGTCCGGATTGTTCAGCCTGCTGGCCATCACCCGGGAGACCGGCCTGCTGGGTCTGGTCACCGGTGCGGTGCTGGCGGCGATCCCGGTGTTCCCCGTGGTCGCCACCTTCCTCTGGCTGGACCGTTACGAGGCGGAACCGCCGCCCCTGCTCGCCCTGGCCTTCGCCTGGGGCGCGGGGGTGGCCACCTTCGGTGCGCTGGTGATCAACACTGCTTCGCTGGTCGCGATCAAGTCTGCGGGCGGTGACATGACGACGACGGCGGTCTTCGTCGCCCCCTTCGTCGAGGAGGCGTTCAAGGGTTCCGCCGTGGTGCTGATCCTGGTTCTACGCCGCAAGGAATTCGATGGTGTGGTGGACGGCATCGTCTACGCCGGGATGGCCGGCATCGGGTTCGCGTTCGTCGAGAACGTCCTCTACCTGGGCCGCGCGCTGTCGGAGACCGGCAGCACCGGCACCGCTTTCACCTTCGTGCTCCGCTGCCTGGTCTCGCCGTTCGCGCATCCGCTGTTCACCGCGGCGACCGGGATCGGCATCGGTCTCGCCGTCCGTTCTCGAAATCCGCTGGTCAAGATGGTCGCTCCGGTCCTCGGCTACTGCGTGGCCGTGCTGTTGCACGGCGCGTGGAACCTGTCCGCGGCGTCCGGTCTGGCCGGGTTCGCCTCCGCGTACGTAGTGCTCCAGGTGCCGGTGTTCCTCGGCTTCGCCACCCTGGCGATTGTGGCCCGGCGCCGGGAGGGCCGTCTGGTGGCCCGTCACCTCGCCGTCTACGGCAGTACTGGGTGGCTGAGCCCGGCCGAGGTGGCGATGCTGTCGTCGCTGCCGGCCCGCCGGGATGCCCGGAACTGGGCCGCCCGGACCGGTGGCCAGGATGCCCGCCGGGCGATGCGTGACTTCCAGGAAATGGGCAGCGAGCTGGCCTTCCTGCGGGAACGCATGGCCCGGGGGACGGCTCCGAAGGACGCCGCAACGCAGGAGTACGCGATGCTCGCCACCGCTTCGACCCTGCGCGGCCGCTTTCTGCCGCACTGGTCTGCCCCGCCCGGCTGAGGTTCGCAAGGCTGAGGTTCGCAAGACTGAGGTTCGCAAGGCTGAGGCCGCGAAGCTGCAGGCGTATGAGGCAATCGCATTGAATGTCTCATTCCCCTGAGCGTCACCCGCGAGTAACGTCGATCTAACGTCAGTCCAGACCGTCACTGTCGCCGATCGTTCGGAGCTCACGTGGACTTCTCGCTCTCCCTGCAGGCCCAGGACTACCTGGCCCGGCTCAACGGCTTTCTCGCCGATCACGTCTACCCGGCCGAGGCTCGATACGACGAGCAGATCGCGGCGAACACCGCCGACGGTCGACCGCACGATCATCCCGAGGTGCTCGAAGACCTCAAGACCAAGGCCCGAGCCATCGGCCTGTGGAATCTTTTCCTGCCCTCGGAGTCAGGCCTCAGCAATCTGGACTACGCGGTCTTGGCGGAGGCGACCGGGCGGAGCATCCACCTCGCCCCGGAAGCCCTCAACTGCTCCGCGCCGGACACCGGCAACATGGAAGTGCTGCACATGTTCGGCACCCCGGCGCAGCAGAAGGAGTGGCTGGAGCCCTTGCTGGACGGCGTGATCCGGTCCAGTTTCGCGATGACCGAGCCGGACGTCGCGTCCTCCGACGCGCGGAACATCTCCACCAGCATTGTCCGGGACGGCGACGAGTACGTGATCAACGGCCGGAAATGGTGGACGTCGGGTGCTGCCGACCCACGCTGCCGGGTGCTGATCGTGATGGGTAAGACCGACCCGGACGCCGAGCCCTACCGCCAGCAGTCGATGGTGCTGGTGCCGAGGAACGCCCCGGGCGTGACGTTCGTCCGGGATCTGTCTGTGTACGGCTACCACGACCAGCCCGGTCACGGCGAGATGCGCTTCGAGGATGTCCGGGTGCCGGTCGACAACCTGATCGGTGAGCTGGGTAGCGGGTTCGCCATCGCGCAGGCCCGCCTCGGTCCGGGCCGGATCCACCACTGCATGCGGGTGATCGGGATGGCCGAGCGGGCGCTCGAGCTGATGGTCCGTCGAGCGCAGAGCCGGCACGCTTTCGGCGGCCCGATCTCCGACCAGGGCGTCGTCCGTCAGCAGATCGCCGAGTCGCGAATGGAGATCGAGCAGGCCCGGTTGCTGGTGTTGAAGACGGCCTGGCTGATCGACCAGCACGGCGCCTCCGGTGCTCGAGCCGAGGTGGCAGCGATCAAGGTGATCGCTCCCCGGGTCGCGACGGCGGTAATCGACCGCGCCGTCCAGGTTCACGGTGGTGGTGGGGTGAGTGATGACTTCCCGCTGGCCCGGATGTGGGCACATGCCCGGACCTTACGGCTGGCAGACGGCCCGGACGAGGTGCATATTCGATCCGTCGCCCGCGAGGAACTGAAGCGGTACCGCTGATCACTGGAGGAAACAGTGAGCGAGCAGCCGTTGTGGACGCCGTCCAAAAGCAGTGCCCAGGCCCGGATCTGGTCGTTGCTGGAGCTGGTCAATCAGCGGTACGACGTCGAACTGCCGCGTACCTACGGCGCCTTGCACCGCTGGAGCGTGCAGTACCCCGGTGAATTCTGGGCCACCGTCTGGGATCACTGCGAACTACCCGGCGACCGCGGCGAGCGCTTGCACGAGACCGGCGAGCGCTTCCAGGACACCCGGTTCCTGCCGGACGCCCAGTTCAACGTTGCCGAGGCGTTGCTCGCGCATTGGGCGGGACCGGGTGGCGGGACCGGCGTGGCGATCTCGTTCACCGGTGAGGACGGCGAGAGCGTGGCGCTGTCCGGGCCGGACCTGCGCGGGCTGGTCGCGCGGATCCAGGCCGCGCTGCTGGCGGACGGCGTCCACCCGGGGGATCGGGTGGCCGCCGTGGTCTCCAACCGGCCCGAGGCCTATGCCCTGATGATCGCCGTCGCCTCGATCGGCGCCGTCTTCACCTCGGTCTCACCGGACTTCGGGGTGGATGGCATTGTCGAGCGCTTCGCCCAAGTAGAGCCCGTGGTCCTGGTCGCCGTCGCGCGGTATTTCTACGGTGGCCGAGAGCATGACATCCGCCCGACCCTGGCTGCCGTCTCGGCCGCGCTGCCGTCGGTACGGCAGCAGGTGTTGGTGACCGCCGGAACCGACCCGAACGATCAGCCCGGCGGGTGGGTCAGCTGGGCGGACTGGCTGGCCGCGCACCCGTCGGGCGAGCCGACGTTCGAGCGTTTCGGCTACGACCAGCCCTGGTACATCCTGTACTCCTCCGGTACCACTGGCCGGCCGAAGTGCATCGTTCACCGAACTGGCGGAGTGCTGCTGAAACACTGTGCCGAGCATGTCTTCCAGCATGACCTCGGGGTCGGTGACCGGCTCTGCTTCTTCACCACGGCCGGCTGGATGATGTGGAACTGGCAGGCCTCCGCGCTGGCTTCCGGGATCGGCCTGGTGCTGTACGACGGGTCGCCCTTCCACCCGAGCGGCGAGCGGCTCTTCGACCTGGTGGATGCGCAGGCGGTGACCGCGCTCGGGGTCTCGCCGCGGTTCCTGGAGGCCTGCCATCAGGCCGGGCTACGACCGAACGAAACCCACGACCTCGGGTCGCTGCGCACCCTCTTGATCACCGGCTCGCCGCTGGCCGCGGACACCGCGCGCTACGTCTATCGAGCGGTTGTCCCGTCCAACGATGCCGTTCAGTTGGCGCCGATCTCCGGTGGGACCGACCTGTGCGGCGTGATCATCGGTGCCGAACCGACGTCTCCGGTGTACGCCGGGCAGATGCAGTGCGCTGCTCTGGGAATGGACGCCGATGTGGTGGACGACGCCGGAAAGAGCCTGCCGGTCGGGGAGCAGGGTGAACTGGTGGTACGTCGGCCGTTCCCGTCGATGCCGTTGCGGTTCTTCGGCGACGATGACGGAAGTCGCTACCATGCAGCCTATTTTGAGCGGTACCCGGGAATGTGGCAGCACGGCGACTTCGCTGAACGGACGCCGGAGGGCGGCTGGATCATCTCCGGACGGTCGGATGCAACGCTCAACCCGGGCGGGGTGCGGATCGGCACGGCAGAGATCTACCGGCAGTTGACGGCGATCGATGCCGTGGTGGAGGCGGCCGCGATCGGGTACCAATCCGGAGCGGACAGCCGGGTGGCCCTGTTCGTACAGTTGCGCCCGGGGAGGGTGCTGGACGACGAGTTGGCGGACCAGATTCGGCAGCGGATCCGGAGCCACCTGTCTCCACGGCATGTTCCCTCGGCGCTGATCCAGGCGCCGGATCTGCCCCGCACCCGGTCCGGCAAGCTCTCGGAACTGGCGGTTCGAGACGTGGTCAACGGCCGCCCGGTAGCCAACACCGGTGCGCTGGCCAACCCCGAGTGCCTGGAATTCTTCAGCACCGTGAAGCTGGACTGAGCTCGCCGAGTGCGGTGTCTGTGGTTCGTTCGGTACCGGAACGACTCATCGTTGCCGCACTCGGCGGGATGGTTCAGCCGATCAGGTAGTCGAAGTCCCCGTCCTTAGCCCCAAGGATCATTGCTTCGACTTCGGCCCGGGTGTACACCAGAGCCGGCCCGCTCGGGTGCCGAGAGTTGCGCATCGCCACCGACCCGTCCGTGAGTTCGGCCATCTCGACACAGTTCCCCTGCGAATTGCTGCGTTGGCTCTTGCGCCACGTGACGTCGGCGATCTCATCGGCGGCCATGCCGTTGTGGAACTGGCCCATCTCGACCTCCTGGTCGTTCGTGAAAAGTGCCGAGCGAGGCGTTCCGCGTCCCCCAGCGCTGCGTCATTTGCACATGCATCCGCTCACGCATCTGCAGGTACGCGAAAATATAGACGTACAAAGCAGGATTAGCGAGTTAGATCTCCACGGTCAGTCATACAACTTGAACATTGAGTAACCAAAAGCTGACAAACCAAGACAGAACCCGACGCAATTGCCGCAGAGGTCCCGAACGATTCCGGTCTAGGGGTCGCCCTGCTCGAGCGCAGTCTGGTGGAAGCTCAGACCTGCGCGAGGATCCGGTTCAAGGTCTCGCGGGTCACGTCCGGAGGCTGGCTGTCGACCGTCAACCGGTCCATCGTCCGGGTGTAGCGCTCCACGTAGTCGCGCTTGTCCAGGTAATAGGCACTGACCAGCTGCTCGACGTAGACGACGTCGGGCAGTTCCGGCTCGGGGAAGCGCAGCAAGGTGAAGGCGCCGCCTTCACCGGCATGGCCACCGAACCGGAACGGCATCACCTGAAGCGTCACGTTGGGCCAGCTCATCAATTCCAGCAGGTGCTCGATCTGCTGCTTCATCACCTTGCTGCCACCGATCGGCCGATGCAGGGCGGCCTCGTCGACCACCGCCCAGAACGCCGGGGGAGAGGGTCGCTGCAGGATCTTCTGCCGGGTCACGCGCAGGTGGACCCGGCGCTCGATCTCCTCCCCGGTGGCCTTGGGTGCGCCGGCGGCCACGACGGCGCGGGCGTACTCCTCGGTCTGGAGCAATCCGGGAAGGAACTGGATCTCGTAGCTGCGGATCAGACTCGCCGCCTCTTCGAGGCCGACGTACGTCTGGAACCAGTTGGGCAGCACATCGTCGAAGTTGTGCCACCAGCCCGGGCTGTTCGCCTCGCGGGCGAGGGCGATCAATGCCTCGCGCTGAGTCTCGTCCTCGACGCCGTACAGCTCGAGAAGGTCGCTGATATCGCGGTCCTTGAAGCTGACCCGCCCGAGCTCAAGTCGGCTGATTTTTGATTCGGAAGCGCGGATGCGGTACCCGGCGGCCTCGCGGGTCAGACCGCGAGCCTCCCGAAGTCTCCGCAGTTGGGCGCCCACGAGGATCCGGCGCACCGTCGGACCTCCGGTCGATACACCCGGCGTCGGCACAGTATGTGCACCTCTCCTTACTCAGAGGAGCGATTCAGGGCTTTTGGCCCGTGTTCAGTCTCCGACGGCGACCCTTTTGACAGTCTGCCATGTCGGCGATCACTTTGAGCAGTCAGATCCGACCCTTCGGTAAATGTCGGATCTCAGTAGATATATCTGCCCGGATGCACGTGCATCGGCACGAACTGTTCGGATATTCTTGCGATGCACGTGCATCCGCCTCCGGCGTTTGCATCGAGCGGGTCGAGTACAGCCACTTGGTCGGGTCGCCACGGCGCCCGACGCTGGGCGACGGGAGTGATCGTGGGGCATACCGCGAGCGGTGGGCGATATTCGTCGAGCGCCACGGCCACCCGTCGCAGACCCGGGTCGATGGTGGACTCCCATTCTCACCCCCAGCCCGCACCCTCGACCGATTCCGCCGGCCCGACCGGGTCGGTGGGAACCGTGTCGTACGTCCTGCCCGGCGACCTCAGTGCCGTGCGAGAAGCCCGCACCCTCGTGCAGCAGGTGCTGGGTGGCTGGCAGGCAGACGACATCTGCGACGACGTCGCCCTGGTCGCGTCCGAGTTGGTGGCGAATGCGCTGCGACACGGTATGCAGTTGGAGCAATCGCGGGTTCGGATTCCGACCCGAGTCCCGGATCCTTCGGTGATCGAGGACGGCGGGGTGCGGATCAGCCTGGTCAGTACCGGCAGCCATGTGATCTGCGCAGTGACCGACCCCAGCCAGCACCCGCCGCTGCGGCGGATCGCCGACCCGATGTCGGGTTCCGGGCGGGGCTTGCAACTGGTCGAGTCGCTCAGTCTGTGCTGGGGCTGGACCGTCCTGGACGGGGCCGCCGACGGCACCAGTGCCGGGGTGGCGCAAGGGAAATCGGTATGGGCGATGTTTCCGCTCGACGCGGCGAATCAGCCCGATCGGCGCGCAGAGCGCCAGATTGTGGGAGCAGCATGAAGTGGCGGCCGGCACGGTTCCAGCTTCGCTGTCGGCAAGTCGTGCTGCACGCGCTGGCGCAGGTCGGGACCGCCGGGATGACTCCGAACTCGCTCGAGGTCACCACCGAGTTGGCCGAGCCGGTGTTGAACGCCACCCTCGCGGAACTGATCCAAGCAGGCCTGGTCACGCAGCGAGTAGCAGCGGACGGAGTGCTTACCGACCTGCACGACAAGCACTACCTGTTGGTCGAGCACGCGGGGCCTCAGCGCTGAACTCCACCTGAACCGCCGGATCTGCCTGGCGCAGCTCACCCGCCGACGGCAGTCACCTTGCCCACGCCGGACAGGATCCGGATCGGCAACGGTTTCTCGTCACCACGCCACTGAGTGACGTCCTTCAGCCCCGGCGGCAGCAGATCGAGCCCTTCGAACAGCTGCTCGATCTGCTCGGTGGTGCGCAGTTCCAGCGGCGCCGGAGATTTCGCGTACACCTGCTCCAGGCGATTGACCAACGCCGGTGCCATGCCGTCCAGACAGGCGGTCGAGATCGCCACGTAGCTTCCGGCCGGGAGCGCCTGGCGGAACTGAGTGACCACCTCTACGCCGAGGTCGCGGTGGACGAAGTGCAGAACTGCGACGAACAGCACCGCGATCGGTCGGTCGAAATCCAGGTGATTGCGCACCTCCTCGCTGTCTATCACGCTCGCCGGCTCGCGAAGGTCGCGCAGCACGGTGAGCACCCCCGGCCAGCGCGAGCGCAGCGCCCGATTATGGGCCATCACGATCGGATCGTTGTCGACGTACACGACCTTGGCGTGCGGGTGTACGTGCTGGGCGATCTGATGCACGTTCGGCGAGGTGGGAATGCCGGTGCCAAGATCAATGAACTGATCAATGCCCAAGTCGGCCAGGGTATTGACGGCGCGGACCAGGAAGCCGCGATTCGCCAGGGCAACCTGGCGAAACTCCGGAAGGATCTCCGCGACCGACTCCACAGCGGCCCGGTCCACCTCGAAATTATCTTTGCCGCCGAGCGCATAATCGTACATTCGAGCTGGGCTCGGCCGTTCCGTATCGATCTGAGGCGGAATCCAACTGGAGTTGTCGTCGGTCCAGGCCCAGTCGATCTCGGGTTCGCCATCGGGAGATTGCCTGATCGTCATCGTTCAACCTTCAGGTGATTTCGCGTGAGTCAACAGGATGGACTGTCACCTTATCGATGCTCTTCAGCCAATGCCCGATTCGCGCGTCGGTTGGTCCGGTGGTAGCTGCTCGGACAGCACGCTCAGGCGGAAAGGGCGCTGATCAATCGGGCCGTGTCGGTGCGCCCGCCGGGCCCCGGCCGGGTCGCCGCGCTGAACCAGGTGTGGCAGCCGGTCAGCGTCAGGATGTCTTCCACGCACTGGGTCGGCGATTCCAAGATCAGTGGTTCGCCCTGTCTACGGGCTTCCTGGGTCAACCGCATGACCCACCTCAGACCGGCGGCGTCCATGGCTGTGACGGCGGCGACGTTGACCACCACCGGTTCGTGCGCGGCGGCCAACCCGTGCGCGAGCGCTTCGACGTCGGCGGGATGGTCGTGGCGGAACTCCCCATGCAATCTGACCAGCACAACACCGCGAAGGAAATGGACGCCGATCGGCGGAGCCAGGGGAGGTAGTTCCTCGAGCATGCGAATCTCCCAAGCTCGTGAGACCGGATTGCGGTATCACGAGTGAAGGATTAGGCCCGAGGCTGAGCCGAGAACGAACTCTGATGGATCAACGGCACTGGCCAACAATCTACGCCTTGGTTTGGGGCAGGCCAAGGGCGGCGTCTAGCTCAGACCGGTTGAGGTTGCTCGAAGATTGCTGACCTCGACGCACCGGTACCGACTTGATAATTCGGGCTCCAGTACGCAGGATCAACATAGCGGTGCTTTACATGTCCAGCCAGCGGCAGATCAACGCTGCTACCAGGTGCGTTTGCGACTTAGGGGGCTACTGTGCTTTCCGAGCCTGTAGTTTTACCGATCGAGAAGGCTGATCTCAGCCCGCAGTCGGCCTACAGCGCCACGCTGTTGACCGCCGTCCACGCTCTGAGCCAGGAGCTGGGTACCGTACGGCACGAGGTAGCCCCGGACGTCTCGCAGCGACTGGCGGGGGCCGAGGAGGAACTGGCCGCGATCCACGACGAGATGCGCCAGCAGCAGCAGGAGATCAACGATCTGCTGGCCGGGGCGGATTCCGGTCGGGCTGGAATGATGCGGCGTTTTCTCTCGACGCTGCCACTGGCGACTTTGCTGACCACCTCGACGGGCAAGATCGTTGACGCCAATGCGGCCGCGCACGCGGCGCTGCGGATTCCGGTCGGCGGGCTCATCGGGAAACCCTTCTTCGCCTACATCGCGCAGGACGACCGGCGCCGATTGCGTTCGGCGCTCAGCCTGGCCTGCAGCGCCGACGAACTCCTTCAGGTGACGGCATTGGTGATGCCGCGGCATGGGACGGCGGTGTCGTCGTACTTCGCTCTGGTCCGAGAAGACGTCGAGCCGCTCGCTGCGGCCACCGCAGACCAGTCTGGTGAAGAGGAGCCTGATCTCACCACCGTGCGCTGGGTGATCCTGCCGAACTACGAGGCGGTCGAGGGTCCGCCGTCGCACCAGCAGTTGGAGGCGCTGACCCGGCTCTGCCGGCTCGGGGCCAACGACGGTGATCTGCGGGCCACTCTCGGGCAGGTGGCCCGGTTGTGCCTGCAGGCCCTGGCGGAGGTCGAGGACGTCTCGCTGCTGGTCGGCAACCCGCTGGAACCGTCGATGACGATCGCCAGTTCGGCGACCGCGCAACACCTGGACGGGCTGCAGCATGCTCGCGCCGGTGGGCCTTCTTTCGATGCCTACCGGTCCCGCCGTCCGGTGGCTCTGGACGGTGAGGCGGTCACCAAGCATCGTGGCCTGGCCAGGGACAAGCAGGCCAGCTTGGTCCGCTCGCTACTCGCGGTACCGCTGGTCGCCGACAACCTGCCCAGTGGCGTGCTGACCATCTACGCGACCGGGGACCGCAGTGTGGCAACCCTGGTGGCATTGCGCCAGGTGATGCCGTTCGTCGAGGCCGCGCAGACGCTGATCCGCGATACCCGAGCACACGAGGAGATGCGCCGAACCCAGGAACAGTTGACCGAGGCGCTCACGTCCCGCGCGGTGATCGACCAGGCCAAGGGCATGATCATGATCAGTCTGAAGTGTGACGCCGATGAGGCCTTCGCTCACCTGGTGCGGATGAGCAGCACGCGGCACGAAAAGGTCCGGGAGGTCGCACAAAGCATGGTGGACGACGTCCTCAAGAAGCATCCTCGACTGCTTGCGACTCCATCAGAATGATCACCCCGACCGTCTGCGTGTCTCTAGCGGCGCGCAATGGGCTGACCGTGACCTGAAGGTCGATGCTGCGGCCCCGCCGGTTGATCGCGCGGACCAGCGGGACCGGCTGCTCCGAGCCGTCCTCGGAAAGAACCTGCCGGAGGGTTGGCCGGAGCTCATCGACCGGGAGGCCGATGTCGAGGTTGAACAGGAACTGCCCGATTGCCTCGTCGGTGCGCACCCCCCACAGCTCCTCCATCCGCTGATTCCAGATCTGTACTCGCAATTCCGGATCGACCACTACGACCCCGGCTTCGAGGCTGCCAAGGATCGAGCGCATGAAGTCATTCAGCTCGCCGATCTGGTTGGTCCGGTTGCGTAGCTCGTCATTGCTGGACTGGAGCTCGTCGTTCATCGACTGGAGCTCCTCGTTCATCGTCTCGAGTTCTTCGTTGGTCGAATGGAGCTCCTCGTTTGTGGTCTCGAGCTCCTCGACCGTCGATTGCAGTTCCTCGTTCGTGGTCTCGAGCTCCTCATTGGTGGACTGGAGTTCCTCGTAGGCGGTCTCGAGCTGACGATGCGCGTACTCCAATTCGCGCTGCAGCTGGCGGAAGTCGGTCACGTCGGTGAAGTAGATGCTGGTTCCGACCGGGGTTCCGTCCCGGTCGTTCAGCGGCACGATCTGAATGTCCAGCCACTGCTTGCTGTCCGGCCGGTTCCACTCCACCTCCCGAATCCAGACCGAGCGCCGTTCGGTGGTCGCCTGCTGCACGGCCGAACGTAGTTCGGACGGGCGGTACGAGAGCTCCAGATCCTGAAACGGTCGGCCGATCTCGTTGCGGGACAGGGCGAACATCTCGTCGGCCCGGTAGTTGCTGAGCGCCAGTAGGCCGTCGCTGTCGACGACTACCTGTGCCAGCGGGCTAGAAGCAAGAGCTTCCTCATAGATCCGACGCGGATCGTGGAGGAAGCCGTCCTGACGCGGTTTCATTCCGATCAGCAGCGGGGAGCGCTCACGGTTCGTCGGCTCGGCGACCTTGGCGAAGAATCGTCGCTTCAGATCCAGCGGCTTGAACAAGTCGCCGTGGCTGAGCAGCATCTCCGCCTTGCCGAGGAAGAGCACCCCGTTCGGCTCGAGGGCGAAGTGCAGCCTGCGCAGGATGGCCGCCTGCGTCTCGGCGGTGAAGTACATCAGCGTGTTGCGGCAGACCAGCAGATCGATATGAGAGATCGGGGCGTTCGTGATCAAGTCGTTCCGGCCGAAGATCACTGATCGGCGCAGGTCCTTGGCGAAGCTCCAGCGCTCGCCGGTGCGCTCGAAATACCGCTCCCGCAGTTCGATCGGCACGCCGGCCAGCTCGCGTTCCGAGTACACCGCCTGCCGGGCGTCGACCAGCGCCTCTTCGTCGATATCGGTCGCGTAGATCTTTACCCGGCGGCGGAATTCGGCTTGGCCGAGCGCCTCGGCCAAGCAGATCGCCAAGCTGTACGCCTCCTGGCCACCCGCGCAGCCGGCACTCCAGATCCGGATCCGGTCCCGACCTCCACTGCGCAGCAATTCCGGGATGGCGGTCTCGCGCAGGTACGTCCACGCGTCGGTGTCCCGGAAGAAGCCGGTGACATTGATCAGGATGGTGTTGAAGAGTGTGGTGAATTCCTCCGGGTGGATCTCCAGGAAGTCGCGGTACTCGTCGTAGGTGGTGATCCCGCTGTCCTGCATCTGCCGGTTCACCCGGCGAGCCAGGCTGCTCCGCTTGTACCCGGAGAAGTCAAAGTTACGAGACTCTTTCAGATACTTGATCAGATCCTCGAAGCTTTCGTCCTCAAGCAAGCCGACCACCCTCTCTCGTGTAGTCGAGGTCGGCTTCGGTGCCGGAAGCGATCAGCCCGCGGACCAGCTCGGCGGCCGCCCTGGCGTCGGTCGCTTGGTCGATGAATCGCCGCGCGGAGATCGATGCTCCGCTCGCCCCGGCCCGCTTGCTCATGTCGATACAGAGCGCGGCCTTCTCCTCCAGCGCGCGAAGCGCCATCCAGAGTGCGCCCTCGACCGCCGTCCGATGCTCGGCCAGCAGGCTCTGCAGCGACCAGGCGTGACCGACTCGGCAGCGGAAGCGGGCGAAGTCCTCCTCGCCGATCGTGAAAAGCGTGCCCTGGCAGTCCGGGCAGGCGAATCCGGCCGCCGTACCGGGCCGATGCGATTCGTGCAGGCTCTCCGCCGTCAATTCGGCGATCGATACCTCGGTCTCCATCAGCCGGATCAGGTCCGGATCCCCTTCTGCCGAGTCCGGGACCTCGACGCCGACCAGCGAGGTCAGTAGCTCCGGCATCGCCGCGACCGGGACGACGTACTCCGGGTGAGCCGCGTGGATGGCGTTCAAGGGCATCCCCGGATGCTGTGCGTCGTCCGGGTCCTGAACGATCCCGAGCCCGCCCTGGGCCCGGATCGTTCGTAGCCCGGCCGAACCGTCGTCCAGGGCACCGGAGAGCACGACCGCGATGGTCCGCGGTCCAAGGGCCCGGGCGGCAGACCGGAACAGGACGTCGATCGCCGGTCGGTGACCGTTCTCTCGCGGACCCCGGGTGAGCAGCACGGAATCGTCGGCCACCAGCAAATGATGGTCCGGCCGGGCGACCAGGACGACGCCGGGTTCCAGCCGATCTTGATTTTGTGCCGACCGCACCTTCATCGAACTGGCCCGAGCCAGCACCGCGGCCAGCGCGTTCACGCCACTGGGTGGGACATGCAGCACGACCAGGATCCGGGCTGGGAACTCGGCGGGAAGACCGCCGAGGAGGGTTTGTAGGGCGGCCACTCCGCCCGCGCTTGCACCGATGACCACGGTATCTCGCTGGCTCACGACCGCCTCCAGGCCTGCCTGCCTGACTCTTCTTCTCGAGCCGTCTGCGTCGATCAGTTGCAGGTAGACCGCCGGGCTGCCCGGTGCAGCCTCCCTAACTCTAGTGCGTCGGGTACTAAAGTGACCGCCACCAGAACCGCTGGCACCACGATCGTCCTAAGGAGCAGGCCGTGATTACCGCGATCGTGCTGTTGCAGGCCCGGCCCGACCGGATCCCCGAAGTCGCCGCTTTGATCGCGCAGATCGAAGGCGTTCGCGAGGTCTACTCCGTGACCGGTGACGTCGACCTGGTGGCGATCGTCCGGGTCGAGCGCCAGGAGGCGCTCGCCGACATCATCGCCGACCACCTCGGCAAGGTCGACGGCGTCGTCCAGACCCGGACCTATCTCGCCTTCCGCACGTACTCGCCGACGGACGTCGACGATGCGCTCGCCTCCGGGTTCGACTCCCCGTGAACGGCCCGAAGGCCGTGGGTACTCAGGGAGAGGGCAGTCGTAGCCGGTTGGCCAGCGAGATCGCGTCGAAGGGTGCATGTGTCTTCACATCGTTGTCGAAGTACACGTAGACGTCGCGGCCCTCGGCTCGCGGTGGCGCGGGCGTGGCGACGGTGTTCTCGGTCGGTGGCGTCCGGCCGGCGTTCCAGTCCCGCACCCGGTTCGCCCAGCGATCCAGGGCCTCGTCCCCGTAGCCACTGACGTACAGTTCCTCATCGCCGTGCAGCCGGACGTAGACGAAATCGGCCGTGACGTCGTCCAGGAACGGAAATCGTTGCGCGGTGTCCGCAACCACGAGGGCGACCTGCTGGGCGCGCAGAAGTTCGACGAACTCCGGGGTGACGAAGCTCGGGTGCCGGACCTCGACCGCGTGCCGTAGCGGCCGATCAGCATCGGTCACGGTCAGCGCCCGGCCGTCGAGCCGCTCGTCGTGGGCTTGGGCGAGTTCGGCGGCAGCGGCCGAACTGCGGGGTAACCGGCTGAGAAAATTGTTCATCCGGCCGGCGTCGAAACCGAGGGTCGGAGGTAGCTGCCAGAGCACCGGAGCGAGTTTCGGGCCCAGCGCGAGCACGCCGCTGGCGAAGAAGTTGGCCAGCGGCGTGTCGACGTCCGTCAGTTTCTTCAGGTGGGTGATGAACCGCGGCCCCTTGACGCTGAAGCGGAAGTCGTCCGGGGTCTGCTCGGCCCACTTGCGGTAGCTCTCCGGTCGTTGCAAGGCGTAGAAGGATCCGTTGATCTCGATCGAGTTCAGCCGGCTCGCCGCGTACTGCAACTCCGCTGCCTGGATCAGCCCTTTCGGGTAGAAGGTGCCCCGCCACGGGGCGTACCGCCAGCCGGAGATGCCGATCCTCAGCTCACTCACCTGCGGCCCTCGCTGCGGGAGCTGGGCCGGGGCGGCAGCCGATGCAGGACGACATCCCGCAGTCCGGTGCCGGCGGTGTCGTCAACGGTGCCGGTCGGGGTGCCGGCCAGGGTGGCGGTCAGGTAGGTGCAGAACGGTTGCCGCCTGCGGTCGGTCGGCGAACCAGGATTGATCAGCCGTAGCCCGCCAGGTGCGGTGCTGTCCCACGGAATGTGGCTGTGCCCGAAGATCAGCAGGTCGGTGTCCGGAAAGGCGGCCGCGCACCGGGCCTCGCGATTCTTGGCCGGGCCGGTCTCATGCACCACGGCGATCCGCAGACCGGCCAGCTCCACCCGGGCGATCTCGGGCAGCCGGGCGCGCAGGTGCGGACCGTCGTTGTTGCCGTACACCGCGACCAGCCGACGGCACCGGGCCTCGAACTCGTCCAGCGCGGCCTCGCTCACCCAATCACCGGCGTGCACCACGACGTCGGCCGCCTCGAGCGCCGCCCAGAGCTGGTCCGGCAGCGTCCGGGCGCGAAGTGGCAGGTGGGTGTCCGAGACGATCACCAGGTTCAGGCCCATCAGATCCGACCGTACTGGGTTTCCCGATACTTGGTATCTGGCTGTGCTCGGTGTCTGGTGGTACTTGGTATCTGGGCTCGGGAGAGAGAGGATGACGCCGTGAGTCGTCGCGGTTGGGTGCTGTTCGCCGCGATGTGCGTGATCTGGGGCATTCCCTACCTGCTGATCAAGATCGCGGTAGAGGAATTGGCGCCGTCCACCATGGTTCTCGCCCGGACCGGGCTGGCTGCGCTGATCCTGCTACCGATTGCCGTGGCGCAGGGGCAACTCCGCGGGCTGGGCAAGGTCTGGCTGGCCCTGATCGCTTACACGCTGGTGGAGATCTGCGGGCCGTTTCTGCTGCTCGCGCGCGCCGAGACGCGATTGAGCAGCTCGCTGACCGGGCTGCTGATCGCCGCGGTACCGATCGTCGGGGCCGTTCTCGTCCGGGTGTTGGGTGGTCGGGTACCTGGTGGCCGAGAGCGGCTCGGGCCGCGTCGGCTGATCGGCCTCCTGCTCGGGGTGGCCGGGGTCGCAGCGCTGGTCGGGCTGGACGTGGCGACCGACGACCTGGTGGCGGTGCTGGCGGTCGCCGGGGTGGTGCTCGGTTACGCGCTCGGGCCGATCATTCTTGCCCGGCGATTGTCCGAGCAGCCGGGGCTGGGTGTGGTCGCGGCGTCCCTGACCCTTGCTGCGCTGGTCTATCTGCCAGCCGGAGTCGCTCAGGCGCCTCGGGAATGGCCGTCCGGGCGAGTGCTGGCCGCGGTGCTGGTGCTGGCCGTGATCTGCACGGGGCTCGCCTTCCTGGTGTTCTTCCAGCTGATCGCCGAGGTCGGCCCGGCCCGAGCCACGGTGATCACCTATCTGAACCCGGCGGTGGCGGTGCTGCTCGGGGTGCTGGTGCTGGATGAGCGGTTCACCGCCGTCACCGCCCTGGGGTTCGTCCTGGTGCTGACCGGCGCGGTGCTGGCCACCGGCCGTGGCGGAACCGTCGAGGAATCCGGCACGGGCTCGGCCGGCGGCGGTCTGCGGGGCGGGTCGAGCGAGACCGATTCGGCGTCGGCCCGGTCGTGACCACGCTGGATCCCGATGCGGCTCGCCAGCTGTTCGGTGCGGCCCGGGTGGCCCGGCTGGCGACGGTCGATGCGGACGCCCGCCCGCATCTCGTGCCGATCGTCTTCGTGGTCCGCGGCGACAGCCTCTTCAGCGCTGTCGACGCCAAGCCGAAGCGCAGTCAGGAGTTGCGTCGGCTGGCGAACATTCAGGCCAACCCGGCGGTCAGCGTGCTGGTGGATGAGTACGACGAGGACTGGACGGCGCTGCGCTGGGCTCGAGCCGACGGTGTGGCCGAGGTGCTGGCTCCCGATCACCCGCAGGCCCGAGCCGCGGTCGTACTACTGGCCGCCAAGTACCGCCAGTATCGCGAGCAGCCGCCGCCCGGACTGGTTCTCGCGGTCGAGGTCGCCCGCTGGTCGGGCTGGTCCTTCGTCGCCCCCAAGCCTCAGTCTCACTGAGCATGCTCTTGAGCCAGCCCAAACCCTGCGGTGATCATGCACGGTTGCCCGGCCCATTTCTGCGGTGATCATGCACGGTTGCCCGGCCCATTCCTGCGGGGATCATGCACGGTTGCCCGGCCCATTTCTGCGGTGATCATGCACGGTTGCCCGCG
>DATINJ010000164.1:0-5758 GCA_035474375.1 Kineosporiaceae bacterium
ATTCGCGGCGAAGAGCGATGACGTGCGGACGATGGGCGACGCCGACATCAGGAAGGCGGCCGACAGCTCGAACCGTCTGCTGCAGGTGCCGGTCAAGGCGATGAAGGAGGGCGGGCTCTCCCAGGGTTCCAAGGTCGGCGCGACCCTGCTGGAGCTGCGTCGCACGGTCGAGGACCTCGACCCGAAGGGCGCTACCGGCACCCGGAAGATCCTCGGCATGATCCCGTTCGGGAACAAACTGCGGGACTACTTCGACCGGTATCAGAGTGCGCAGTCTCAGCTGAACGCGATCATCCAGGCGCTCTACAACGGCCAGGACGAGTTGCGTCGCGACAACGCCTCGCTGAACCAGGAGAAGCAGCACCTGTGGGCCACGATGGCTCAGCTGAATCAGTACATCTACGTTGCCGAGCGGCTGGACTCCCGGTTGTCCGCGACGATCGCCGAACTCGAAACGTCGAATCCGACCCGGGCCAAAGCGCTGCGCGAGGACGTGCTCTTCTACGTCCGGCAGAAGCACCAGGACCTGCTCACCCAGCTTGCGGTGTCGATCCAGGGTTACCTGGCGATGGACATCGTGATCAAGAACAACCTTGAGCTGATCAAGGGTGTCGACCGGGCCACCACCACCACGGTGTCCGCGCTGCGGACCGCCGTGATCGTCGCCCAGGCGCTGGCCAATCAGCAGCTCGTGCTGGACCAGATCACCGCGCTGAACTCGACGACGTCCCGGATGATCGAGAGCACCTCGGAGATGCTCAAGGAGAACTCGATCCGGATCCAGTCCGGTGCGGCGGCCTCGGCGGTCGGGTTGCCCGAGCTGCAGCGGGCCTTCGCGAACATCTACGCGACGATGGACGCCATCGACACCTACAAGGTGGCTGCCCTCGACTCGATGGCCGCGACGATCGGCACCCTGGAGACCGAGACGGTCAAGGCCCGGCAGTACCTCGACCGGGTGCACGACAACGACACCCGTACCTCAACGGGGGCCGGGTCGGGCTCGCTCGATCTCGGGCTCGGTCGCTGAGCCGACGTCAGCCGAGATGTGCCAAACCCACCGATGATCCAGCCGTTGATCCGTACCGTTCGCCAGGCAGGACGTCATGTCGCTGCGTGACTTCGCCGACCGGTTGCTCGGGCGTCAACCCGAGCAACCGCGGCTGGTGTTGCCTCCGGTCAAGACCAGTGCGCAGCTGGTCGAGGAACTGGACGCCTTCGAAGCCGGGCTCGATCAGCGGGTGCCACCGGCGGTGTCGTCACGGGTGGCCCGGGTCACCGGGATCGTCCGGGACATCATCCCGCGATTGGACCAGTTGGGCGCCGGTAGTTACCAGGCGCACAGCGTGATCGCGACCGCCACCAGTTACTTGCCGGAGGCGGTTGGCGGGTACCTCAGGCTGCCTCGGAAATGGGCGGACAGCCGGGCGATCTCCGGCGGGAAGACCGCCCTGATGCTGCTCTGCGACCAGCTCGACCTGCTTGGATACAAGATGGACCAGGTCTCCGACGCCGTGAACCGAGCGGACGCCGCTGCGCTGGTCGCGCACGGGGCTTTCCTGGCCGAGAAGTTCGGTACCGGGGGAGGTCTCGATCTCGGTCAGAACGCCCCGCAGGCGGGGCCGGCGGCCGATACCGGCGGGTCGGCGGACGGCCGTCTGCAACCACCAGGAGCTTCATGACGCAAGGTAGAGGCGAGTTGGTCGAGGCGTTGGATCAGCTCGCGGTCCAGGCCTCGGCCGCCGAATTGGACGTCGACGTGGTCCGGCGTGAAGGTGCGGCCTTCGCCGCTGCCATCGCCGAGTCCGCGCCCGGCGCGGCCAAGGATTGGGCCGAGCAGCTCGGCTTGAGCGTGCCCGCATTCTTCGACGCGGCGATCAGCGCCCGGCGCTGGCGGGCCGCGCCGACCGCGACCCTGGTCGCGCTGGTTGAGCTGGGCGGCCCGGCCGCGGCCGGCTATGCCCGGGCGTTGACCGAGGTCGCCGCTGCCGCCTGCGCGCTGGGCGAACCGACGATGCGGGTGGTGGCGAACGCCTCCGCCGCGGCGGCCGCTCAGCTGGCCGTGGTCGGCCTTCCGGCGCCCGACCATCCCGCCACGTCCGGCCACGTCCCGTCGTCCGATCTCTCCCCGTCGTCCGACCAACCGTCGTCCGACCAGCTGCCGGGGATGGACCGATTCCCGCCCGGTTCCTTCACCTCGCTCGGCCAAAACCCCCGTGACCTGGCACAAAATGCCCTCCCAGTCGCACCCGCACCGGGGACGGCGCCGGCCGCGGCCGAACCCGAGGCGCCGCCGGAGAAGAGCCTTGAAGAACTGCTCGCTGAACTGGACGCGCTGACCGGGCTGGACTCGGTGAAGGGTGAGATCCGCAGGCAGGCGCAGTTGCTGCGAGTGGAGAAGCTCCGGGCTCAGGCCGGCCTGCGCAGCGCCACGATTACCCGGCATCTGGTGTTCAACGGCAACCCGGGCACCGGCAAGACCACGGTGGCGCGGCTGGTGGCCGGGATCTACCGGGCGCTCGGGCTGCTCAGCAAGGGGCACCTGGTGGAGGTCGACCGATCCGAACTGGTCGCCGGGTATCTGGGACAGACCGCGACCAAGACCGCCGAGGTGGTCGCCGGGGCGCTGGGCGGTGTGCTGTTCATCGACGAGGCGTACTCGCTGGCCGGTGACCAGTACGGGACCGAGGCGATCGACACGCTGGTGAAGGAGATGGAAGACCACCGCGACGACCTGGTGGTGATCGTGGCCGGCTATCCCGGCCCGATGGCCGGGTTCATCGCGACCAACCCCGGTCTGTCCAGTCGATTCCGAACCACCATCGGTTTCGACGATTACACGGACGACGAGCTGACGCAGATCTTCGCCCGGCTGGCGGAGGGTGCCGACTACGCCCCGGCCGAGGCTACTTTGGCCCGATTCCGCGAGTTGCTGCCGCCGGTGCCGCGCGGGGAGGGCTTCGGCAACGGCCGGTTCGCCCGGAACACGCTGGAGGCCGCGATCGGGCATCAGGCGTGGCGCTTGCGGGACGTCGCGGAGCCGACCGTCGATCAGCTACGCGAACTGCTGCCCGAAGACTTGGTGGACGAGCGCGAGGCGGAAGCGCAGCTCGGAATCCCGATGCTGGACGAGCCAGTAGAGATCGACCCGTTCCCGGCGACGGACCAGCCGAACCTCAGAGACACCCCAACAGAGACGAACGGCGACATGGATCAGAGCAATACTGCGGAAGAGCGCAACAACCAGGGCTCGGCCGACGTCTTGCCAGGTACGGATCCAGACAGTCAAGGGACGGAGCACGCGCGATGAGCCAGACCATCGTCCCCCCCGCTCCGGGCGGGGGGCCACAGTCCGCTGTGTTGACCGGCCCGGCCGGACCGGGCGGAACGACGCCCGCGATCGGAACACTCGGACATCGACTGGCTTCCGCCTCGGCGACGATCCGGCATTACCTCGACGGCTCGCCGGGCCGACTGCGGGTGGTCTCCGCCGTCGCCGTCCTGGCCGCCGTGCTGGTGGCCCTCGGGGGCGGCGCCGCATTGCGGGAACGCTCCGGAGCCCTGGACGAGGCCAAACGTTCGGCTGCGCACCTGGTGTTGGTACAGAGCGTGCAGATCCGGCTGGCTCAGGCGAACGCCGATGCGACCAACTCCTTCCTCGGTTTCGGTCGACTTGAGCCGGAAGCTCAGCGGCTGGACTACATCGACGCGGTCCGGCAGGCCTCGAGAGATCTGGCCCTCGCAGCCAGCGGGGCCGGGTCGGATGCCGCGTCGCTCGGGGAAGCCAATGCCGCGCTGACCCGGTACACCGGCTATGTCGCCTCGGCCAGGGCGAACAACCGGGTGTTTCTGCCGGTCGGCGCCAACTACCTGGCGCAGGCGAACACCCTGCTGCAGAAACAGATCGTGCCTAAGCTGCAGGACAGCGCAACTACGGATCAGCGCAACATCAGCTCCGCGTACAGCCGGGCGGCTCATGCCTCGTGGTGGCTGGCACTGGTAGCCGTGATCGGCCTGGGGGTGCTCTTCTGGGCTCAGATCTACCTCGCCCGGCACTCGCGTCGGATCTTGAACCTCCCGCTGGCTGCGGCGACGGCCGGACTCCTGGTGGCATTGCTCGTGGCCGCCGGGGCGATGGCGACAGCGGAGTACAAGGCCAAGGAAGTCCGGGACGGATCTCTCGCGGAGGCCACTGATTTGAGTCTCTCCCGGGTCGCTGCGTTCACCGCGAAGTCCACCGAGGCACTGACCCTGATTGCCCGAGGGTCCGGTACCGAGGCTGACCAGGATTGGAACGCGGCAATGAAGGTTGCCGTGTCGAAGCTCCCGAAGGCCAACGGCGACGCAGCGAAAGCACTCAGCGCCTACCAGGCGGAGCACGTGGCAATCAACAAGAGCGACGTCGCAGGCGACTGGAAGCAAGCCGTGGAGCGGGCGATCAAGTCCGGAGACACGTCTGCCAACGCATTGTTCGCGACCTATGCCAGCCAGACCCGAACGGCCTTGGAAACCCAGAGCGCGGCGACGGCGTCCGGGTTGGACAAAGCTGGGAATCTCCTGCTGCCAGCCGGAATGCTGGTGCTGTTGGTGGGCTTGCTGGCCGCTGCTGGCGCCTGGTGGGGCGTTTCGCTTCGACTCGATGAGTACCGGTGATCACGATGAGAGTCCGTCAATCCCTTCCGCTCACCGCCTCTGCAGCGGTGTTCGCACTGGCCCTGGCAGGCTGTGGCGGTGCCGCGAACGGCACCGCGCAGGTAGAATCCGCTGCCCGCGGGCCCGCTCCGAAGGCAGCCTCGGTCGCCAGCACCGTCTGCAACGACAAGCAGAACCAGGTTGCTTCGCTCGCGCCGGAGATCGCCAATGCCGATCCGGCGAAGATCACTACTGACCCGAGTTCCATGACGAACAGCGCCACCCTGAAACAAATTCGGAAGAACGGCTACCTGACGCTCGGCACCTCTGGGGACGTCCTGCTCTGGGGTGCGACCAACCCCAAATCCGGTGAGCTCGAAGGCTTTGACGTCGATGTGGCGGCCGAAGTGGCCAAGGCGGTCGGGGTTGATCCGGCGAAGACCGTTTACAAGGTGGTCAACTATGGCCAGCGGTTGAGTTCGCTGAAGGAAGGCAGCGTTGACCTGGTCGCGCACACCATGACGATCAACTGTGCCCGCTGGCAGGGCGCGAATACGCCGAGTGCACCCAATCCGATCAATTTCTCGGCCGAGTACTACCGGGCCGGTCAGCGGGTGCTGGTCCGCAGCGATTCGAAAGCCAAGGAGATCGAGGATCTCAAAGGCAAGAAGGTGTGCGTGCCAGCTGCTTCCACCAATGTTGACAACATGAAGGCGCTCGGTTTCGCTGAGAAGGATCTCATCCAACTCGACGTCGTCGGCGAATGCCTGGTCATGTTCCAGGAGGGTGAAGCCGACGCCATCACCGGTGATGACACCGTCCTGGCCGGCTTCGCCGCGCAGGACACCTACGCCAAGGTGATCGGGCGGAAGTTCAGCCAAGAGCCGTACGGTCTGGGTATCAACGCTGAAGATGTGCAGTTCACCAGGTTCGTCAATGCGGTACTGGAGAAGCTCCGGGCCAATGGTCGGCTTGCCCAGATCTACCGCCAGACCATGGGCAAGGCGCTGCCCGGGACGACGTTGGACGTGCCTGAGCCGGTGTACGGGCGCATCATCGGTGATCTGAAGCGGACGTCATGACGGTGCGCCCAACGCCTAAGTGGTCGATGTGCCACCGATGACGG
>DATINJ010000165.1:0-5666 GCA_035474375.1 Kineosporiaceae bacterium
GCAGGCTGGTTCGTACACCGTGCGGTACCGCGCCCAGGGTGACAACCTGATCTACAGCCCGGCTGGGTCGTTGCCGGTGAAGGTTGATCCGGAAGCACCGACGTCCACCGTCGATGTGAAGACCAGTGGGCAGGAATCGACCGTCACGCTCTCGGCGAAGGACACCGCGTCCGGGGTGGCCTCGATCAGTTACCGGGTGGATTCGGGTGCCTGGCAGGTGTACTCGGCACCGTTCACGGTGACCGGCAGTCACACGTTGGCGTACTTCGCCACCGACAAGGCCGGCAACGTCGAGACCACGCAGAAGGCCACCGCACCCTCGGGGGCAGATGTCGCCGGCCCGACAGTCACCGCGACCACCGACCCGTTGAACCCGACTGGGACCAACGGTTGGTTCACTGAAGCGGTCAATCTGGTGATCAGCGCGTCCGATCCGTCCGGTGTCGCGTCTCGCGAGTACCGGATCGACGGTGGCCCGTGGCGCAGTTACGTCAAGGTGACCGCACTGCAGGTGGGTGCGATCACGGTGGATTACCGGGCCACCGACAGTCTGGGTAACGTGTCGGCGGTTCAGACGATCAAGGTGAAGACCGACCCGTACAAGCCGACGGTGGATGCGGTCACCGATGACGCGACGGCCACCGTCACGCTCACCGGGAACGACAACCACTCCGGGGTGGATCGGATTCTCTACCAGGTGGACGACGGCGCGTGGCTGACTTACGAAAAGCCGATCGTGGTCACCGGTTCCGGTAAGCACAAGGTCTTCTACCGGGACTTCGACAAGGCCGGCAACGAGAGCGCGACCAGCAGTGTGAAGGTGAAGGTCAGCTAACCGCTGAGGACACCTCGTAGATAGTTGCAGCGCCGCCTCGCCTACCAGCGAGGCGGCGCTGCGCTGTTTGGCGGGGCAATCAACGGACGGACCTTGCTAGCCCGACTGCTCCACAGTGCCAAGCTTTTCCAGCCCAGCACGGGCGAAGGTGAGGGACTTGTTCAGCAGGACCAGGACCTCGTCACCGCTGAGCCCGGTGCCGTGCTCGTTGGTCAGGAGCGGGTTGGTCACCGTTCGGATTCCGGCCATGACCGCGGCGGCGGCCAGGCGCGGAGCCAGCGCGTCGGGTGCCAGCCCCAGGTCTTCGGCGATTCCGACGGTGAGCATGCCTTCAAGTCGCAGATCGCTGCCCCGGACCCGCATCGCCAGATCGGGGTTCGCCTCGGTGACTGTACGGATCAGGCGCAGGAGATCGCTGCTGTCGTCGCCCACGGCTGGATCGGTGGCCTCTTCGACCTGCTGGGCGATCCAGTCGCGCATCGCATCGAGGGCCAGCACGCCGGCCGGACGTGCCTCCACGGCGTGCACCAAGGCCTCCAGGCTCTGTGATCCCAGGGCCAGAACCAGATCCTCTTTGGCCGGAAAGTGCACGGTGACCGTGCGCAGCGACACGTCGGCCGCCTCAGCGATCTGGGCGATCGTCGTCTCGCGAAATCCGTGCTCGGCGAACAACTGCAGCGCCGCGCGCTGGATGACTCGCCGCGTCCGCTGCTTCTTGCGCTCTCGCAAGCCGATGGGTGGCGACATAAGGGGAGCCTACTCGATCGCTGCTAGATCCGCACTTTTACAGATCATGTAATGATGCTATAACTGCAACCACCTGCTTCTCTCGCCTCTCGATAGGGACTTCTCATGGCCGTCTATCTCCACCGCCTCGGAGCCTTCGCCTTCCGGCGTCGCTGGCTGGTGCTCATCGCTTGGCTCCTCGTCGTCGTCGGGATCGCGGTAGCTTCCGCCGGTTTGAAAGGCACGACTTCCGGCTCCTTCAGCATTCCCGGGACGCAGTCGCAGAAGGCCATCGACCTGCTGGAGGAGCGGCTACCCGCCGCTACCGGCGCGGCCGGTCGGGTGGTCTTCGCCGCCGAAGCAGGGCAGAAGATCGACGCGTCGCAGCAGGCGGCGATCAAGACTGCGGTGGCTGCGATGGGGAAGGCGTCGGGCGTGGTCCAAGCCACCGACCCGTTCGCCACCGGGCTGGTTTCCGCAGACGGACGAATCGCGCTGACCTCGGTGCAATGGGGGATGCCCGCGAACCTGTTGGAGGTCGCTCAGCGGGACGCCGTTGTGGCTGCCGCCAACGCCGCGAAGAGTAGTGGTCTGGAGGTCGAGTTCGGAGGGGACGCCGCCCCGCCAGTCGCTCCGGCCGGTGGCGTGGGCGAGATTGTCGGTCTCGCCATCGCAGCGCTCGTCCTCGCCATCACCTTCGGCTCACTGCTGGCAGCCGGGATGCCGCTGCTGACGGCGATCATCGGGGTTGCCATCGGCTTGCTCGGGATCACGGCCGCCACCGGTTTCGTGGAACTGAGCTCGGCGGTCCCGACGCTGGCGCTGATGCTGGGGCTGGCCGTCGGAATCGACTATGCGCTGTTCATCATGTCCAGACACCGTGCCCAGTTGCAGCAGGGCATGGAGCCGGCAGCCTCGGCCGCGCTGGCCGTCGCCACCGCCGGAAGTTCCGTCGTGTTCGCCGGTGCGACAGTGGTCATTGCCCTAGCCGCACTGGTTGTCGTGAGAATCCCGTTCCTGGCCGCGATGGGCATCGCCGCCGCCAGCACCGTCGCCTTCGCTGTGCTGATCGCCATCACGCTGGTCCCGGCGCTGCTCGGCTTCGCCGGAATGCGCCTGGCGAAAGGCAAGAACCACACTCACAATGGCGAGTTGGCACCCACGGCAGGCTCGCGCTGGGGCGAATTCCTGCTGCGCCATCGCATCGTCGCGGTGGTTGGCACCGTCCTCGTCCTCGGCGGCATTGCAGTCCCCGCGCTCAACATGCGTCTCGCCCTGTCGGATGACAGCACCGCGGCGGTCGATGCCACCCAGCGCAACTCCTACGACCTGCTGACCACCGGGTTCGGTGCCGGCTTCAACGGTCCGCTGGCGGTCGTCGTCGACGCCGGAGCCGGCAAGGACGTGACTGCTGCGGCCGACGCCGTCGGCGCTCGGTTGGAGACTCTGGCGGACATCCAGACGGTCGCCAAGCCCGCCCTCAACCCGGCCGGCGACACCGCGATCATCTCGGTGATCCCGGCCAGTGGCCCCTCCACAACCCAGACCAAGGAACTGGTCAAGACGGTGCGAGCGGCGACCGAGGTGGTCGCGCAGGAACACGGCAGCGAGGCCCTGGTGACCGGTCAGACGGCGGTCAACATCGATGTCTCCGACCGCCTGGCCGGTGCGCTCGTGCCGTATCTCATCGTCATCGTCGGGCTGGCCTTCGTGCTGCTGCTGCTCGCCTTTCGGTCCCTGCTGGTACCGCTCACCGCGATCCTCGGCTTCCTGCTCACGATCACCGCCTCGTTCGGCGCAACCACGGCCGTCTTCCAGGAAGGATTCGCCGCGTCGCTGTTGGGGGTGAACACCCAGGCCCCGATCATCAGCTTGCTCCCCATCCTGATCATCGGAATCCTGTTCGGGCTGGCGATGGACTATCAGGTCTTCCTGGTCTCCCGGATGGGTGAGGCCCGCAGTCGAGGTGCCTCGTCGCGGCTGGCGATCCTCTCCGGGTTCCGGCACGGAGCTCGGGTCATCACCGCAGCTGCACTGATCATGGTCGCCGTCTTCTCCGGGTTCATCCTCGAGGACGACGCCATCGTCAAGTCGATCGGCTTCACCCTCGCCTTCGGAATCCTGGTCGACGCCTTCCTGGTTCGGATGACTTTGATCCCGGCCCTGATGTCGCTGCTCGGCGACAAGGTCTGGTCGCTGCCGAACTGGCTCGACCGGGTGCTCCCGCACGTGGACATCGAAGGGGCGACGGTGGAAGCGCTGCACAACCCCACCGCTCGACCCTCGGTTGCGCCGGTGGGCCGGGCCCATAACCTGGGGTTCTGAGGAAGCCCGCCGATGACTACCGACACCCAGCGATGACTACTGCCCAGCCGACCGGCCGTGAAGGCTGTCCCAAGCGCATGCAGTTTGGCCCGTGCGGCGGCGTACGGGTCGATTTGAGTTGTGAGATGGCTCCAATAGCATGCCCTTTCGCTGCTGATGAGGCTTCGGTGGTGGTCTGGAACGGGCCCCCACCGCCCGACCGTCCCCGGGTCGGGCTGCTCGAGGCGGCACCCGGCCGGCCGGTGGTCCTCACCGATTTCACCGTCACGCCGTTCTCGCCGACCAGCGTCGCCGCCGTCAGCGCGGCCCTCGCCGGCTCCTGCGACGGCGTGCTGGTGGGCGAGCATCAGAGCCGCCCCGACTTCCCACCGACCCTGATGGCCGGTCTGATTCGTGAGGCTGGTGGTTCGCCCTGGATCACCTTGACCTGCCGGGACCGCAATCGCATTGGGCTGGAACAGGAACTGGCCGGGCTCGCGGTCGCCGAGGCAGCCGGCGTGCTCGCCGTCACCGGCGACGGTCGCGCGCAAGGGGTGCGGCCCGACGTCACTCAAGTCTTTGACATCGACAGCACTCGGCTGGCGTGGCTCGCCGCAGCCGCCGGACTGCCGGTCGCCGTCGCCGAGTCTCCCGAGGCGCCACCGCTTGGCCTGCGCCCACTGCGGCTGCGCCAGAAAGAGCGGGCCGGTGCTCAACTTTGCGTGCTCAACCACGTCGACTCGCCCGAGCGACTCGCCCGCTTCAGCGAGCGCAGCCGGGCCGCCGGGGTGAGGATCCCGTTGATCGCTGGAGTCGCCGTCTACACCGACGAGCGCTCGGCGGCGGTGCTCAACCTGCCGGGCCTGCACCTCAATCGCGAACAGGTGACCGCCGTGCTGACCGCGCCCGACCCGGTGGCGGCCGGGATCGCGGCGGCCGTCGCCGAGGCCCGCGCCGTGCTCGCGGTCGAGGGTGTGGTCGGGGTGAACCTGTCCGGGCTGGCCTCGGCACGAGGTGAGCTGTTCGCGGCCGAGATCAAGGCCGCGATCGGGCGAGAAATCATGACGGGAGAGCAATGACCGAGCACGCTCAGCGGTCCGAGGCCGAGAGTTCCGCGATGGACGTCGAGTTCGACGTCTTCGCGACCTGGACCCTCGAGGCGGTCCAGCGGCTGGGGCCGGAGCACGCGATTCCGGCCGGGTGCCGAGGCAGTGCCAGTCCGGGGGCGCTCGCCTGGCTCGGCGAGGCCTGTGAGCTCGCCGAGGGCAGCAACCTGGTGGACGTCGGTGGCGGGGTCGGGGGTCCGGCGGCCTTCGCGGCGAACCGGTTCGGCGTGCGCCCGATTCTCATCGAGCCGATGCTGGGCGCCTGTCGGGCCGCACACGCCATGTTCGGGATACCGGCATTGGCCGGTACGGGGGATCGGCTGCCACTGGCCACCAGTTCCGTCGATGCCGCCTGGTGCCTCGGGGTGCTCTGCACCACCAGGCAAAAGGCAGCGGTGATCGGCGAACTACGGCGAGTGCTCCGGCCCGGTGCTTCGCTCGGCCTGCTGGTGTTCGTCGGTGCCCAGCCGCACCCTCCTGGTTCCCCGGAAGGCAACGAATTTCCCACCGAGAACGGCCTTTTGGATCTCCTCGGGGCGGCCGGATTTGACGTCGTCGAGCAGGCCGACGCCGATGACTTCGCCGCGCCACCGCTGGCCTGGACCGAGCGCGCCGAACGGGTGGAACGCGCGATCGAGCAGGCGCATGCCAGCGACCCGCGGTTCGCCGTCGCCCAGGTGCAGCAGCAGAGGATC
>DATINJ010000166.1:0-35772 GCA_035474375.1 Kineosporiaceae bacterium
ACTGCCGGAGAACGTGAACTCGCTCTCGACCTGCTGTACCGGCCCGAGGGCGCCCTGGGTCAGCAGTTGCTCCAGGCGCCGGGTCCGGGGGTGCCACCGGTACCAGAACGCCTCCACCAGCAGGCGGTCGTGCTCGGCGGCGGCCGCGGTCATCGCCGCCACGGCGGCCGGGTCCAGCCCGAGCGGCTTCTCACAGAGCACGTGCTTGCCGGCCGCCAGCGCGGCCAGGGTCCACGGCAGGTGGCCGGCGTTGTCCAGGGCCACGTAGACCAGGTCAACGGTCGGGTCGGCGAGCAACTGGTGGTAATCGGCGTAACTGTGCCCGGCCGGTTCCAGGGCGGCGGCGCGGTGCTGATCGCGGGCGGCGGCTGCCTGCAGGACGACGCCGTCGGCGGCGTGCACGGCCGGGGCGAGCGCTCGCTGGACGATGCCACCGGCTCCGATGAAGCCGAGTCGGACTCGCCCGTCCACTGCGGCGTGTCGATGATGGCCTGGTTCTGTCTGGCTGCTCACGGTCACGGAAGGGAGGTTAGACCGTGTCTCGACCGCCTGGAGGGGCCCGAACGACTTACCTGATGGACCACGCCCGAGAACCTGCCAGAATGGCGGTCATGCCTGCCACGGGTTCCACGGACCGCCCGCGTCTGCTGTCGGGGATGCAACCGACAGCCGATTCCCTCCATCTGGGTAATTACCTCGGTGCGCTGGCGCAGTGGATCAAGTTGCAGGAGTCCTTCGAGGCCTACTACTGCGTCGTTGACCTGCACGCCTTGACCGTCCGGCCGGATCCAGCGGTGCTCCGGCAGCGGTCCCGGATCACCGCTGCCCAGTACCTGGCCGGCGGTGTCGATCCGACCCGTTCCGCGGTGTTTCTGCAGAGCCACGTGCCCGAGCACGCGCAGTTGGCCTGGGTGTTGCAATGCCTGACCGGGTTCGGCGAGGCCAGCCGGATGACCCAGTTCAAGGACAAGTCCAGCCGCGAAGGCGCCGACCAGGCGAGTGTCGGGCTGTTCACGTATCCGGTGCTACAAGCTGCCGACATCCTGATCTACAACGCCACCTCGGTGCCGGTCGGTGAGGATCAGCGTCAACATCTGGAGCTCACGCGCGACCTGGCCCAGCGCTTCAACTCGCGTTATGGCGACACTTTTGTGGTGCCCGAGGCGCATATCGTCAAGGGCACCGCGAAGATCCTCGACCTGCAGCAGCCGGACAAGCAGATGAGCAAGAGCATCGGTGGTTCCGGCTGCCTCTGGCTGCTGGACGACCCGAAGGTCTCGGCCAAGAAGATCCGTTCGGCGGTGACCGACACCGGCCGTGAGGTGACCTTCGACCCGGCGACCAAGCCGGGGGTCTCGAACCTGCTCACCATCCTCTCCGCACTCAGCGATACCGAGGTCTCGGTGCTCGAGGAGCGGTTCGTCGGGGCCGGCTACGGCGACTTGAAGAAGGAGGTCGCCGCGGCGTACCTGGCCTTCGCCGAGCCGTTCACCGCTCGCGCGAACGAGCTTCTGAGCGAACCAGACACCCTGGACGACATCCTGGCGGAGGGCGCTCGCCGAGCCCGGCTCCTGACGGCACCACTGCTTGCTCAGGTGTACGACCGGGTCGGCCTGATCCCCGGAAAGTGGTGACCGTGGCGGATTCGCGGCGCGATCCGGCCGGTGGCACCTTGCCTCGGGCGGCGGACCTGCCAACGATGAGCATGTCTGTGCGCCCACCGATGGTGGGGGACGACGTCGTCACGATCGGGGTCGTCGTCGACATTCCGGATCCGGTCGGCAAGTTCCTCCGGGTTTCCCGAGCCGACTTCGGTGATCCGCTGGCGACGGCGATCCCGCCGCACGTGACCCTGTTGCCACCGACCGACGTCGCCCCGGGAATCGGCCGCGCGATCAACGACCACCTCGCTGCGGTCGCCGCCGTGACGGCACCGTTCCGGATCGCCTTGCGTGGCACCGACTCGTTCCGGCCGGTCTCCCCGGTGGTGTTCGTCAAGGTGGAGGAGGGCGGCGAGGCTTGTCATGATCTCCAGCGACTGGTCCGGACCGGCCCGCTGACCCGCCAGTTACATTTTCCCTATCACCCGCACGTCACGGTGGCCCACCATCTGACCGACGATGCTCTCGACCACGCCCAGAAAGTGCTCGCCGACTACGAGGCCGATTTCCCGGTCGCCGGCCTCGGCTTGTACGAGCATGGCCGTGATGGGGTGTGGCGACTTCGCCGTCGCTTCACTTTCAGTGGAAACTGACCCGTGGCCTCTCCCAGCGGACTGATTCATCAACTGCAGGCGTCGCTCCCATGGCGGGCCTGGCAGCGCTACGGCCAGGCTCGCGGCGGGGTGCTGGCCGGTGGCATGGCGTACGTCGCCTTCTTCTCGCTGTTTCCCGTGCTTGCGGTCGGGTTCACGGTTTTCGGGCTGGTGGTCGGGAACGACGCCGAGCTGCAGGGTCGAGTGATCGACTCGGTGAACAACGGGATCGGGACGACGATCATCACGCCGCCGCGTGGTACCGGTGGGATCGTCAGCATCGACCAGTTGACCGGGTCGAGCGAGCTGACGATCGCCGGGATCCTCGGGCTGCTCGGGGCGCTCTTCACCGGTCTCGGCTGGCTGGACGCGATGCGCGAGGGTATCCGGGCGATGTTCGGTCAGCCGCCGCTGGATCGCAATGTGGTCCGAACCAAACTGCGAGACGTCTTGGTACTGGCCACCATTGGGGTGGTCGTGCTGGCTTCCGCGATCGCCGGGGTGGCGGCCAGCGGGGCCACCGGGGCGCTGTTGGAATGGGTCGGCCTGCAAGGTTCGGTACCGGGGCGGTTGCTTCTCGGGGCGATCAGCACGTTGTTGCTGCTCGGCGTCGACATCCTGGTCTTCCTGGTGATCTTTCGGCTGCTTTCCGGGGTGGAGGTTCCCACCCACACCTTCTGGGACGCCGCGCTGGTCGGCGGTCTCGGTCTCGGGGTGCTCAAGCTGTTCGCCGGGTTGCTGCTGAACCTCGCGGACAACAACAAGTTTCTGGCCACCGCCGGGGTGTTGCTGGGCTTGCTGGTGTGGTTGAACCTGGTCTCCCGACTGACTTTGATCGCGGCCGCCTTGGGGGCGACGATCGCGATCGATCGAGGCCATTTGGCGGGGCCGGCGCCGAGTTCTCCGGTGCCCGCGATGCCGCTGCAGCGGACGACGGCGGGGTCAGATGCTCGGACGACCGCGGGGTCAGGTGCTCGGACGACCGCGGGGTCAGGTGCTCGGACGACCGCGAGGTCGGGTGCTCGGACGACAGCGGGGTCTGGCGTGCGGTCGGACGGTGGCCCGGCTCCGGCGGTTCCGTTCACCCCTGTGGTGAGCCCACGTGCGGCGGACCGAATCTCGGTGGCCGCAGGTGCGGTGCTGGGGATGGCCGGGCTGTTCGCGGTTCGTACGGCGGCCGGTGCGGTCCGCGCCGCTGTCGACTCTGCCCGGCGATCGCCTCCCGACTAGTCGCCGCTTCTCAGCCAGGACTCCGCTAGTGCACGATCGGGCGCGTGATTGGGGAGGATCGAACCTCATCCCGGGTTCCGGCCCCGATCATGGCAACCGGGCTGGTGAAGTGTGTCCGTGTGATGACCCACCGCCTGGGTCAACTGACGGACATACTTCGCCGGGTTCGGGCCAAGATCGCGGCTACGCCCGCCGATTGGCGGCAGATTGGCCGGGCGCAACCCGGCGATCACCTGGCTCGGGTCAGGATTTGATCACGGGGAAGCCCACGGTGACGGCGCCGAGGCAGGCCGTGCTCCCGGGGTCGATGCCGTCCAACCGGAGTTGGTTCGCCCCGTTGCCGTCGGCGTTCACGAACACCTCGTGCAAGCCGCGTTCCAGCCGCATCGTCACCGGCTGGTTGGTGCCGAGCGCGACGCGCGCCGTGGTTTGCCGGTTGGTGTTGTAGGCCAGGCGAACTTTCCATTTCCCGCCGGTGATCGTGATCGGCAGTTTCACGATCGCCGGCCGGTCTGAGGTGGCGCACACCGGAGGGTCGAGCGTGACGTCGCTGCCCCGGACCATGCCGTCATGCAGATGCCCGAGTGGATCCACGACGCTGAAGTACGGCAACGCATCCCCGGTCTGCGGCCGCACCGGGAGCGGCTTGGTCACGTGCCTGATCTGGCGATCGTCCATGAAGGCCGACATCATGACCAGCTCCGGCACAGTTTCGTCGCCGAACAGGTACACCGGCCCGGAATGGGCTCGCAGGTCGGCGTTGAGATTGTCGAAGTAGGTCTGGCCGGGATTCGTTGACCAACTGTTCATGAACTTCTCGCCGGAGTAGATCCCGCCGACAACCATGGCCAGCACGACGACGGCTGCGGTCGCTGCGGCGGCCGCTTCGCGCCTGGCGAGCCAGGCCTCGGCCCGATCGATGAGTTCCTGGCGGCGTACTGCCACTCGGCTGGGCCGGACCGGGGCAGCCACCGTGGCGCCCAGCAACCCATCGCGCAGCGGCAGGAAGGCCAGGCCCAGGCAGAGCGGAACCATCACGGCCAGGTCGGTCAGGTAGCGCTGGTCCCGGCCGATCCACGGCCCGACGAAGCCCAGCCGGACCCGAGCGACCAGGGTCACGGAGATTCCGAGGTATACCGCCAGCAACAGCCAGGCTCGCCAGGAACCCCGGATCACCAGCAGCGACCCGATCACCGCGGCGGCCATCATCGCCGCGGCGAGGATCACCAGCGCGGACGACGGGTGCGGCCACGCACCGATATTGCTTCCCGGAGTGGTGTACCAGTTCAGCGGGCCACCGATCAGGCTCGGCAGCAAAGTCTCCAGGATCATCAGTCGGGTGACCTCGACGACGTCGGAGACTTTCGAGGCGGGGCCGGTGTCGATCGTCGTGCGGGTCAGATACAGCCAGAGGTACCCACCCGCGAGGACGGCCTGCACCAACCAATAGCCCCAGTAGAGCCGAAAGCCGCGCCACGGCCGCCGCCAGAGCGACCCGGGGGTGGCGTAGCAGACCGTGAACAATGCCAGCACCAGGAGCGTGACCAGCGCCTTTTCAAAGAAGGCCAGCCCGAACAGGATGGCTAGCAGGACGCCCAGAGCGTCGGTTCGGCGTCGAGTGCGCAGATAGCCGACGTGGAACCAGAGCGCGGTGATCATCGACAGGCTGAGCGGTAGCCACTCCAGTGCGGCCGCCCACCAGAGCGTCGAGGTGAGCACCAGACTGGTGGAGCAGAACATCGCGTAGGGCACCAAGATCGCGGGCCGGTTGCCGAACAAGCGCCGGAGCAGAGCCAACATCATCAGGTCGGTGGCGGCGACGAAGATCAACGTAAGCACGGCAGCCGGCCACCACTGCAGCGGTGCCACTCGATCGAGCGCCCAGGCGATGACCCAGGTGCCCGGGATCAGGTGCCCGTTGTAGTTGGAGAACAGCTGGTCGGGGGAGAGCGTTCGATTGGCGGCTCGGGCCAGGATGTTCAGGTCGTCCTGGTACCACCAGGATCGGGACAGCCGGGAACCGGTGAGCAGTAGTTGGACGGCGGTCAGCAGGAGCGCAGTCGGCAGCACCCGGACCGTGAGGACCAGACCGCCATGCCCGCGACTCCCGCGCAGCAATCGCAGATCGAGCTGGTCGCCCGCGCTCGCATGCTGCTCTGGCGTCGTCATTGTGGCTTCTGTCACTTGCCCCCCTCCCGCTTCCGATACTTCGATCCGAGGTCTATCACGCCCCACCGACGTTTAAACGATACTCAAGCTTCAGGCTGGGACAATCGTTACATTCCGGTCATCACAGGTGGTGACGCCCGCTGCCAGGAAGCCTGCTGTGCGGGTTGGACGTCGATGACCGAGCGCCCCGACCGCCGAACAACGGTCGCCGTCCAGCCACCAGGGCCAGTGCGATCAGCGCCAGGGCGGCAGCCGCGAGCAACAATTTCCCGGTCCAGTTATCGGTCGCCGGTTTGGTCAAGCTGGCCTGGGCGGCCGGTAGAGCGCCGCGCAGCGAGTCATCCGCGGCGGCGGGTGCGGTCGCGGCCGGGGTTCCGGCGCCGAGCGAGAGGCCGTCATCGCCCACCGCGGGCCCGGTCTTCGCGGTCAGTTCGCCGGGCTGGACCAGAGTGCCGACCGGGCGAGCCCGCTTGCCATGGGCGAACGCCCAGTCCAGCAGGTCGGCGGCCTGATGCCAGGTGCTGCCCTCGGAGCGCATCACGACCACGAGGTAGGTATGCCCCTTGCGGGTGGCGGCTCCGACGAACGAGCCCCGGGCGGCGACCGTGTACCCGTTCTTCACGCCGATCGAGCCGGTGTAGTTACGCAGCAACCGGTTGTGGTTCTGGGTCTCGAAGCGCTTGCGCTTCTTGCCCAACGACTTGCCGATCCCGGGAAACTTGTAGGCCGTGGTCTTCATGATCTTGGCGAGTTGCTTGTTCTCCAGCGCGGCCGATCCAGCGAGGGCCAGATCGTAAGCGCTGCTCACCTGCCCCTTGGCATCCAGTCCGCTGGTGTTGTGCGGCACCGTGTCGAAGGCGCCGAGGGCCACCGCCTGCTCCTGCATCAGGGTGGTGGCCTTCGAGGTGCCGCCGACCAGCGTGCCCAGCGCGTTTGCGCAGTCGTTGCCGCTGCTCATCATCATGCCGTGGAGCAGATCGTTGACGGTGTAGGTGGACCCCGGATCGATGCCGACCTTCGTTCCGTCGATCGCGGCGTCGGCGTCCCGGCCGGTGTAGACCTTGTCCGGATCGAGTTTCGGAGCCAGGGCCAGCGCGGTGAAGATCTTGAGGGTGGACGCCGGGGCGAGCGGCACGTGCACCCGTCGCCCGGCCAGCACCGAACGGGTGTCGAGGTCCGCGATCAGCCACGAGGCGGCCGCGGGTGACTTCGGCTTGGGGACCCCGGCGGGTAGGTCGGTGAGAACCGAGGTGCCGATCAGTTCCTTGCCCCCGACCCAGGACGAGGCGGCCGGCAGCGGCACGGGCTTGGGCTTCGCGGCCGCGACGGCGTCGATCGCGGCCGTCGCCGACTCCGTGGGCGCCGCCACGGCCAGCACGAACCCAGCCGTCAGTGCGGCCAGGACTCGCGCCGGTCGTGGACTGAACATTGGACGGAGAGTACCTGGATGGGGCCCCTGGGCAAGCTGTGGATTCTGGATCGGGCGGCCGAACCGCGTCAGGCGGCGACCGAACGCTGCCTGAGCACCGCCCGGTAGTGACCGATCAGCGCGTCGCCGAGCTGCTCGGCGGTGCGTCGTTCGACCCCGACCCGGGCGGCCTGTCCCATCCATCGTCGCTGATCCCGATCGGCGGCCAACGAGGCCACCGCGCCCCGCCGGGCGGCGTCGTCCCCGGGCGAGTAGAGCAACCCGTTCAGGCCGTGAGCTACCAGCTCGGATCGACGACCGAGGTCTGCTGCCACCACCGGGACGCCGCTGGCCATTGCCGCCAGCAGGGGCTCCTCGGCCGCGTCGTCACCGGCCGGAACGTCGTCCAATTGCAGGAACAGGTCGAGTGCGGCGTAGGCGTTGGCCAGTTCGTCACCGTCCAGCGAGCCGAGGAAGATCACCCCGGCCGGAGGCAGCGATTGACTCGCCGGACCAGTGCCGGCCACGACGATCCGCACGTTGGGGAGCCCGGCGAGCGCGCCCAACCGCTCGATCTGCTGTTGCGCCGTCAGGGTGCCGAGGTACCCGATCAGCGTCTCGCCGTTGGGTGCCAGCCGAGCCCGTAACTCGGCCACCGCCGGGGTGTTTCGGCGGCGTGGGCTGAACCGTTCGACGTCCACGCCGCCCTGCCAGAGCGCCAGCCGGGGCACCGAGTGACTGCGCAGCTCCGCCCAGCCCGCCGCCGAGGTCGCAAGGGTCAGATCGGCCTGCTCGTGGACCTGGCGAAGCCAGCGCCAGGCCGCACCGTGCAGGAGGCCGGCTCGGTGCCGCCGGATGAAGCCGGTGGCGTCGGACTGGAAGACCGCGACGCTCGGTACCCCGAGCTGGCCGGCGGCGGTCACGCCGACCGAGCCGAGGACCATCGGTGAGGCCAGATGGACGACGTCCGGGGCGAAACTCGCCAGCGTGCGCATCACCTTGGAGCTGGGCAAGCCGATCGGGGAGTGCCGGTAGGAGATGGATGGGACGCCGATCACCGGGGCTCCGGCGAAGCTGTCCGGGGCCGGCCCTGGGCAGATCACCACGGCGTCATGGCCGCGTCGGGAGAGGTGTTCCAGGGTTCGGCAGACGCTGGTGGTCACACTGTTGCCGGTCGGCAGGAAGGATTCCGTCACCACGGCGACTCGTAGCCGCTTTGGTGAACCGTTGTGCACTTGGATCAGTGGGCGCCGCTGCACCGTGTCACGCTGCATGCCAGTAAGCTGATCGACCCTGATGAGCGGTGCGCAACGGCAGCGGGTGACGAAGGTTACCAATGGGTGACGTCCTGGCGGTGCGGGGTGGATTGCGCTGATCCGGGGGTCTGCGATCCCAATCTGGCGACAATGTCACCTACCCGACAGGCTGAGCCCTACCTTGGGCGGGTGACCGATCTTTCCCCTGAGCAGTCCGCCGCCTTGTCAGGATTCTGGGCCGTCGTCCCCGCCGGCGGGGCGGGGACCAGATTGTGGCCGCTGTCCCGGCAGGCCAAGCCCAAATTCCTGCTGGACCTCACCGGCTCGGGCCGGACCCTGTTGCAGCAGACCTGGGACCGGTTGGAGCCGCTCACCGGCGCCGGGGGGATCGCGATCGTGACCGGTGCCGCGCACGCCTCGGCGGTGGCCGAGCAACTGCCGGGGCTGTTGCCGGACAACCTGCTGACCGAGCCGACGCCGCGGGACTCCGCCGCGGCGATCTGCCTGGCGACTGCCGTGATCGCCACCCGGGACCCGGACGCGGTGATCGGGTCGTTCGCCGCCGACCACGTGATCCGCAACCCGCAGGCGTTCGAGGCTGCGGTCAAGGAGGCAGTCGCCGCCGCTCGCCTCGGCGAGATCGTCACCCTCGGCATCGATCCTGATCACCCCTCCACTGCCTTCGGATACATCCGGGTCGGTACACCGCTCCGGCTGCCGGGCGCGCCGTCGGCCTGCCGGGTGGAGCGGTTCGTGGAGAAGCCGGACGCCGACACCGCCGCCACGTACCTGGCCGAAGGTGGCTACCGCTGGAACGCCGGAATGTTCGTCTTCCGGGCCGACGTGCTGCTTGCCGAGCTGCAGCGCAACCGGCCGGAACTGCACGCCGGGGTGGTCGAGATCGCGGCGTCCTGGGACACCCCGGAACGGGACGCCGTGCTCGCCGCCCGGTGGCCGGAACTGGAGAAGGTGGCGATCGACTACGCGATCGCCGAACCGGCCGCCGCCGATGGCCGGGTCGCCGTCGTCCCGGCCGCCCTGGGCTGGGATGACATCGGAGACTGGGCCTCGCTGGCGGCGCTGCTGCCCGGAGACGCCGCGCTCAAGGTGGTCGGCGATGCCGCGCAGGTGCTCGACGTCGACTCCTCGGGGATCGCCGTCCCGGCCGGGAACCGCCTGGTCGCCGTCCTGGGGCTGAAGGACGTTGTGGTCATCGACACACCCTCCGCCGTCCTGGTGACCACCCGGGAGTGGGCCCAGGACGTGAAGAAGGTCGTCGAAACCCTGACCGCGCTAGGCCGCAACGACCTGCGCTAGGCCTGCGAACTATTGGGCCTGCGAACAATTGGCCTTGTGAGCAGGCCCGGAGGCGCGTCGCTGTCTGGACTGAGGAGACGCAGCCCCGCCGAAGGCGCGGAACGGTCGAGGAGGGAAGGCAGCGACATCGGCGCCGCAGGGCCTGCGAACAATTAACTCGAGTTCTGCCCTTTCTGCTGTGACATGAGTGAATCAGGTGTCACGTGTCGAGAGGAGCAGGTATGCCCAACGCTGCCGTACCGGTGCGCGCCCGAAATGACCCTGATCAGTACGACGACCTGGCGGACGAGTGGTGGTTGCCGTTCGGGAAGTTCGCCGCCCTGCACTGGCTGGCCCGGTCTCGGGCGATGTTGATCCCGCCGCCGCCGTACCCGGGGGCGGTGCTGCTCGATGTGGCCTGTGGTGCGGGTCTGCTGGCGCCGTACCTGAGCGGACCGGATCGTTTCGACCGATTGGCGGGGTGGAGACACGTCGGAGTTGATCTGTCTGCGCTCTCGGTGAGGCAAGCCCGAGCCCACGGGGTGGTGCCGGTTCGGGCCGATGCGGTTCGGCTGCCGTTCGCCGATGGCAGCCTGCATTGCGTCGTCGCCGGCGAGATCCTGGAGCATCTGCCCGACCTCGAGGCGGGCTGTGCGGAGCTGGCCCGGGTGCTGGTGCCCGGCGGCACGCTGGTGATCGACACCCTGAACGACACCTGGTTCTGCCGGATCTTCCTGGTCTGGATCGCCGAGCGACTGCCCGGCGGGCCGCCACCGAGAATCCATGACCCGGCGTTGCTGGTCGATCCGGAACGGCTGGGCCGGTTGCTCGCCGCCCACCGGGTGCGGCTCGACACCTTGGTCGGTGTCCGCCCTTCCGTCCGTGATCTGGTGGCGTGGCTGTTGCGCCGGCGTCCGCAGGTGCGGATGGTCCGGACTCGCTCGACCGCCGGGGTCTACCAGGCGATCGCGACGAAGGAGCGGTTGTGACTGAGCAGCATCAGAGCGATCAGCCGGCCCGGTCAGGGACGGTCCACCGTCGGATCGGTGCCTCTGCTCCGGCCGTTCACTATCCGGCGGTGCTGACCGGCCAGGGTCGCGCCGTCCCCACCGCGATCGGTCAGGAGGAGATCTGGAACACCGTCTTCTCGCCTCGCCTCGGCGGTAACTCGCTGGCCAAGGCGTTGTTCCTGAGAGCCGGGATCAGCACCCGGCACACCGCGGTCGATCCCAGGCAGGACGACGTCAGCCAGTGGACCACCGGCGATCGGATGCGCCGCTACGTCACCGAGGCCCGCGGTCTGGGTCGGGATGCCGTCGCCGAGGCGCTCCAGCAAGCCGGGGTGCGGGCCGAGGACGTCGGGCTGTTCGTGGTGGTCTCCTGCACCGGGTATGCCACTCCCGGGCTGGACATCCTGATCGCCGAGGACCTGGGAATGCCGGCGTCGGTACGCCGCCTGATCGTTGGCCACATGGGTTGCTACGCCGCGATTCCCGGTCTGGGCGCCGCCGCGGACTACGTCCGGACCCATGGCCGGCCGGCCGTGATGCTCTGCGTCGAACTGCCGTCGTTGCACATCCAGCCCTCGACGGACCCCAAGGACCTGCAGACCGTGGTCTCGCACGCGCTGTTCGCGGACGCCGCCGCGGCCGTGGTGATCGAGCCGGACGCGGCGTCCGGGTTGGAGATCCTGGAGACCACGGCGGTCACCGCACCGGCCAGCGCAGCCCTGATGACCTGGGAGGTCACTGATCACGGGTTCCGGATGGGACTGTCGCCGAAGGTCCCCGACGTGCTGTCGATGCATGTCGCGGACGCCGTCGAGGCGCTGATCAAACCGGTTGGGCTGGAGGTCGCGGACGTCGCCGGCTGGGCGGTGCATCCGGGTGGCAGGCGGATCGTGGACGTCGTCGCCGAGCGATTGCGCCTGAGCCCCGACCAGGTGGCGGACAGCCGTGCGGTGTTGGACGGGTACGGCAATTGTTCATCCGCGACCGTGCTGATGGTCTTGGAGCAGGTGCGTCGTCGGGAGCAATTGACGGCCGGGGAAGCCGTGATCGCGATGGCGTTCGGCCCCGGCCTGACCCTGTGCACATCATTGTTCCGGGCGAGGTGAGTTCAGGGATGACATCGTGGCGTGACACGAAACTCCAATCTGACGCCGACCTGGGGTCTACCCTTGTGAATCTGTGAGCACCCCGCGCCTCTCGACCGTCCTCGCTCCCTACGCAGACGAACTCCTCGCGATGCGCCGGGACCTGCATGCACACCCTGAACTAGGGCATCAGGAGGTGCGAACCACCGGGTTGGTCGCCGATCGACTGGCGCACGCCGGCTTGCTGCCCCAGTTGCTGCCAGGGACCGGCCTGGTCTGCGACATCGGTAGTTCCGGCCCGCTGATCGCCCTCCGCGGAGATCTGGATGCGTTGCCGCTGCCGGACCGGACCGGACATCCCTGGGCGTCCACGGTGGACGGCGTTGCCCATGCGTGCGGGCACGACGTGCACACGGTGGGCGTGCTCGGAGCCGGGCTCGCGCTGGCTGACCTGGACCGGGTCGGGCTGTTGCCCGGTCGGGTGCGACTGGTCTTCCAGCCGGCCGAGGAAATGATGCCCGGTGGGGCCCTGGACGTCGTGGCGCAAGGTGGGCTGGACGGGGTGGAGCGGGCCTATGCACTGCACTGCGACCCGCACACGGACGTCGGATTCGTCGGTTCCCGGGTCGGGCCGATCACCGCGGCGGCCGACAAGATCACCGTCCGGCTTACTGGGCACGGCGGGCACACCTCCCGCCCGCACCTCACCGAGGATGTGATCTTCGCCCTGGGGCTGGTGGTGACCGGAGTGCCTGCCGTGCTGTCTCGCCGGCTTGATCCGCGAGCCGGCGCAACGATGGTCTGGGGTCGGATCTCTGCTGGTGAGGCCGCCAACGCCATCCCCAGCGTCGGTGAGGTGTCCGGTACCTTCCGATGCCTGGACAGCAGTGTCTGGACGATCGCCGGGGCGATCATCACCGATGCGGTGCAAGAGATCGTGCTGCCCTACGGCGTCCGGGCCGAGGTGACGCACCTGCGGGGGGTGCCGCCGACGGTCAACGACGCCTTTGCGGTACAGATCGCCGAGGCCGCGATCCGAGCCGAGTTGGGTGAGCAGAGCGTGGTGCTGACCCCGCAGAGCCTGGGTGGGGAGGACTTCGCCTGGATCCTGGAGAAGGTGCCGGGGGCGATGGTCCGGTTGGGCACCCGAACTCCGGGCGGAGAGACCCATGATCTGCACCGGCCGGACTTCGACGTGGACGAGCGGGCGGTGCCGCTCGCATCGGCGGTGCTCGCCTCGATCGCCCTGCGAGACCTGTCCGGACCGGCGGCCGGCCGGTAACTCCAGGCGCTCGCTGGGCCCACCGGGTCAGCGATTTCTGGCCGCCGAAGACGCCGCTCAGTTTTGATTTGTGTGATCTGTCCGGCCGGAGCAGTAGATGACGATCAGATTTCCGTCGATCACGGTTCGGACACCGTATTACCGCCGGTCTCGACTGTGGCCGTGGAACGACTATGGTCGCCCCTGATACGGCTCTTTGGAGCCGCTGAATCGGCCGCCGTGCACCGCTCGGTTGGAATCGCGTTGGAAAGAAGGAGGCACCTGTGCGTCGGGTGACCAAGCTTGCTGCGGTGCTCGCCACCGTGACCCTGGGGCTCGCTGCCTGTGGCGGCAGTGACGGCGACACCGTTACCCCCGGGGCGTCCGCTAGCGGCGCTGCCGCCAAGTCGGACATCAAGGTCGGAATGGCCTATGACATCGGTGGTCGTGGCGACCAGTCGTTCAACGACTCGGCTGCGGTCGGCCTGGACAAGGCCAAGACTGAGTTCGGCGTTGAGACCAAGGAACTTGAAGCGAACGCCAGCGACACCGACGCCCAGAAGGAAGAGCGGCTGCGGCTGCTCGCCGACGGCGGCTACAACCCGGTGATCGCGGTCGGCTTCGCCTACGCCACCGCCCTCGGCAAGGTGGCCAAGGAGTTCCCGGACACCAAGTTCGCCATCATCGACGACTCGTCGCTGAAGGACACCAACGTCACCAGCCTGGTCTTCGCCGAGGAGCAGGGCTCGTTCCTGGTCGGGGCGATCGCCGCGCAGGCGTCGAAGACCAAGAACATTGGCTTCGTCGGTGGCGTGAACACCCCGCTGATCGCCAAGTTCGAGGCGGGCTTCACGGCCGGTGCCAAGGCGGTTACCCCGGACATCAAGGTCCAGGTCAAGTACCTGACCCAGTTCCCGGACTTCAGCGGCTTCAACGCCCCGGACAAGGGCAAGACCACGGCTGAGGGCATGTTCGATGCCGATGCCGACGTGGTTTACCACGCGGCCGGTGGATCCGGTTCCGGTGTCTTCGACGCGGCCGCCGCGGCGAAGAAGCTGGCGATCGGGGTCGACTCGGACCAGTACGCCTCTGCCGCCCCGGCGGTGAAGGACGTGATCCTGACGTCGATGCTCAAGCGGGTCGACACCGCCGTCTACACGATGGTGAAGTCGGTCGTCGACAAGACGCCGCTGACCGGTATCCAGACCTTCGACCTCAAGACGGACGGCGTTGGGTACTCCACCTCGAACTCCATCGTCGAGCCGTACACGGCCAAGGCCGATGAGTTCAAGGCGAAGATCATCAGTGGTGAGATCAAGGTTCCGACCAAGCCGTAACCGGTAGCGGAACTTCTGCAGATCTGCAGAAACCCTGCCGCCGTCTCGTCCCCAATCCGGGGCGGGACGGCGGCAGGGTTTGTCAGTGGGCGTGGTTAGGTTGTCCGTCGTTGAAGCACGTCTAGATCGAGGGGTGAGCGGTGAGCACGGATGCAGCCAGCACGCCGGCGGTGAGCCCGGATCCGCCTGCCCCGGTAGCTGTCGAACTGATCGGCATCACCAAGCGGTTTCCCGGGGTAGTCGCGAACAGCAACGTGAACCTGCGGGTCCGTCGCGGCACCGTGCACGCCGTTGTCGGTGAGAACGGCGCCGGAAAGTCCACGCTGATGAAGACCCTGTACGGGATGCATCGCCCGGACGAGGGCACGATCGCCATCGACGGCGAGCAGGTCGATTTTCATTCCCCGGCGGCCGCGATCGCTCGCGGCGTCGGCATGGTGCACCAACACTTCATGCTCGCGGACAACTTCACCGTGCTGGAGAACGTGGTCCTGGGCGCCGAACCGCGCAAGGGCCTCGGGCTCGACCGGGCGTCCGCCCGCGAGCGGATCCATGAGATCGGCCGCAAGTACGGTCTCGAGGTCGATCCCGATGCCCTGGTCGAACGGCTCGGGGTGGGCGACCGGCAGCGGGTCGAGATCATCAAAGTGCTCTACCGAGGCGCCCGTATCTTGGTGCTCGACGAGCCGACCGCCGTCCTGGTGCCGCAAGAGGTAGACGAGCTGTTCGCGGCGCTTCAGGAGCTGAAGGCCCAGGGCTTGTCGATCATCTTCATCTCGCACAAGCTCGACGAGGTGCTGTCGGTGGCCGACGACATCACCGTGATGCGGCGCGGCACCACGGTTGCCACCGTCGACCCGAAATCCACCACCTCCCGGCGGCTCGCCGAACTCATGGTCGGCAGCGAGTTGCCCTCCCCGCAGACCAGCGAGTCGACCGTGACCGACGTGCCGGTCCTCGAGGTCTCCGATCTGAGCTTGGTCGAAGGCAATGACAACGGCGGCCGGGTGCTCCTGGACGGCATCGGTTTCACCATCCATCAGGGCGAAGTGCTCGGGATCGCCGGCATCGAGGGCAACGGCCAGGCCGAACTGGTCGAAGCGATCATGGGGATGCGCCCGACCTCCAGCGGCCGGCTGCTGCTCGCGGGCGAAGACATCAGCGGCTGGTCCACCCGGCGGCGCCGGGAGGCCGGCTGCGGCTTCATCCCGGAAGACCGGCAACGGCACGGCCTGCTGGTCACGTCGTCACTCTGGGAGAACCGGATCCTCGGGCACCAGACCCGGTCGCCGAACCGGCGAGGCCCATTGATCAACAGGTCCGGCGCCAAGTCCGACACCCGTCGAATCGTTCGGGACTACGACGTCCGGACGCCGTCCATCGACGTGCTCGCGTCAGCGCTGTCCGGCGGCAACCAGCAGAAGTTGATCGTCGGCCGCGAGATGAGCGGGGCACCCAAGCTGCTGATCGCCGCGCATCCCACCCGAGGGGTGGACGTCGGTGCTCAGGCAGCGATCTGGGACCTGCTCCGGGCGGCCCGGGCCGAGGGCCTCGCTGTCCTTCTGATCAGCGCCGATCTGGACGAGTTGATCGGTCTGTCCGACACCTTGACGGTGATCCTCCGCGGTCGCCTGGTGGCCTCCGGCATCGATCCGGCCGGTGTCACCCCCGAACAGTTAGGTTCCGCAATGACCGGCGCCACAGCCGAGGAGACGTCGTGAGCGCCCCCGCGCCGACGGCACCCCCGACCACGCCTGCCCCGACCATCAGCTTGACCGCGGACCGGTTCCGGCGGATCGCCTTGACGCTCGCGGCCCCGCTGCTCGCGATCGCCATCTCGCTGGTCGTCACCTCATTGGTGCTGGCCTTCACCGGGACGCCGCCCTTCCACACGTTCAGCATCATGCTGGAATACGCGATCCGGCCCCGAATTACGGGTTTGATCATCGACTCGGCGGTGACCTACTACTTCGCCGCGCTCGCGGTTGCGGTCGGCTTCCGGATGAACCTGTTCAACATCGGGGTCGACGGCCAGTACCGGCTCGCGGCGATGCTCGCGGCCTCGGTCGGCGGCGCGGTCACTCTGCCCGCCCCGCTGCACGTCGCCCTGATCATCGCGGTGGCCGCGGTGGTGGGGGCGATGTGGGCGGGAATCGCCGGGCTGCTCAAGGTCTACCGCGGCGTCAGCGAAGTGATCTCGACGATCATGCTGAACTTCATCGCCACCGGTCTGGTGGCTTACCTCCTGATCCCAGGTCGGCTGGCGGTCAGCGCGGCCGGCTCGAACAACGTCGGTACCGAGCAGATCGCGCCGTCGGGCCGGGTGGCGGACATCCAGCTGCCGGGCTGGTTCAGGCTCGACAAGTTGGGAAACGATGCGGTGATCCCGGGTGCGCCGCCGAAGGTCTACGGGCTGATCTTCCTCGCGATCGCCGCCGGATTCGCCTACTGGTTCCTGATCGAGCGCACCCGGTTCGGCTTCGAACTGCGAGCCACTGGGCTGAACGAGGCCGCCGCCGTGGCCAGCGGGGTGAACGTCAAGCGGATGGTGGTGATCAGCATGCTGATCTCCGGTGCGGTCGCCGGCCTGGTCGGGATGCCGCAGCTGGTCGGCAGTTCGTACACCTACTCGCTCGATTTCCCGGCCGGCCTCGGCTTCACCGGGATCGCGATCGCACTGCTCGGCCGAAACACCGCGGTCGGCGTGGCGATCGGTGCGCTGTTGTTCGGGTTCCTCGACAACTCCTCGCAGATCCTCGACCTGGAGGGGGTGGCCAAGGAGATCGTGCTGATCACCCAGGGCGTGATCGTGCTCTCCGTGGTGGTCGCCTACGAGTTGGTCCGGCGGTACCGGATCATTGCCCAGCAGCGTGACGTCGGGCGCAGCCTCGCCCAGCAGCAGCCGGCAGCGGCCGAGGGAGTAACCCCGTGAGCATCACCACCGACGTAAGCAAGGGCAGCGCTTCGAACGACGCCGACGCCGGGTTCGGTATCCGGGAGTTGCTCGCGGTTAAGCGAAACCGGATTCTGTTCGCCGTCGTCGTCGGTCTGATGGCGCTGAGCGCCGTCCGTACCTTCTCCGGCGCCGGAGACCTGACCTCTGGAGGCACCATCGGTGCCGCGCTCAGCCTCGCCGTCCCGATCGGGATCGCCGGGCTCGGCGGTCTCTGGTCCGAGCGGGCCGGCGTGGTGAACATCGGCCTCGAGGGAATGATGATCCTCGGTACCTTCGGGGCCGGGTGGATCGGTTGGCAGCACGGGGCCTGGCTGGGGGTGCTGGCCGCGGTGCTGTTCGGCGCGGTCGGTGGGCTGGTGCACGCGATCGCCACGGTCACGTTCGGCGTCGACCACGTCGTCTCCGGCGTGGCGATCAACATCCTCGGGCTCGGGGTCACCCAGTTCCTCGCCTCGGTCCTGCTGGAGGGCACACCCGGCGGTGGAGAGTCCCAGTCGCCACGGCTCCCGGCGATGCCTACCCCATCGATCCCCGGGCTGGGCGACCTGCTTGAGCCGGTGGAGAAGCACGGCTGGTTCCTGATCTCCGACCTGGCCGGCATCGTCCGCGGCCTGACCACGAACGTCTCGGTGCTCACGTTGGTTGCGATCGCCCTGGTGATCGCGTCCTATTACGTGCTCTGGCAGACCCCGTTCGGGCTCCGGCTGCGCGCCTGCGGCGAAGATCCTTACGCGGCGGAATCCCTCGGCGTCCGGGTCTACCTGCACAAGTACATCGCCGTTATGGTCTCCGGGGCGCTGGCCGGGTTCGCCGGCGCCTACCTGGCGATCGTGGCCGCCGGTATCTACCGAGAGGGTCAGACCGCTGGTCGTGGCTATATCGGTCTGGCGGCAATGATTTTCGGTAACTGGCGACCGGGCGGGCTGGTGGTCGGTGCCGGGCTGTTCGGCTACACCGATGCCATGCAGCTGCGGAACGCTGCAGCCGTGCACGCCTTGCTGCTGGTGATCGCCGTGATCCTGGCCGGGCTGGCGGTCCTGTCGCTGGTCCGCAAGCGGTTCGTGCCCGCGGGTATCGCTGCGGCGGTCGCCGTGGTGGCCGTGATCTGGTACGCCCAGACCGATGTCCTGCCCGGTCAGATCACCTTCATGACGCCGTACATCACCACCCTGCTGGTGCTTGCCCTGGCTTCGCAGCATCTGCGGATGCCCAAGGCCGACGGTCTGGTGTACCGACGAGGGGAGAGCCACTGATGTCGGCTGGGGTGCAGGTCGACTGGGAGCAGCTGCGCGCGGCTGCCCAGCAGATCAAAGATCAGGCTTACGCGCCCTATTCGAAGTTTCCGGTCGGTGCGGCAGCCTTGGTGGACGACGGCCGGGTGGTTGTCGGCTGCAATGTCGAGAACGCCTCCTACGGGGTCGGGCTCTGCGCCGAGTGCGGGCTGGTGTCCGCGTTGCAGGCGAGCGGCGGCGGCCGGCTGGTGGCCTTCACCTGCGTCGGCCCGGACGGCGAACTGCTGATGCCGTGCGGGCGGTGCCGGCAGTTGCTCTGGGAGTTCGGTGGCGCCGCGCTGCTGGTCGAAACCTCGCACGGGGTGGTCACGATGGCCGAGGTACTGCCGGATGCCTTCGGCCCTGAGGATCTCGGCCGAGCCAACTCGTAGCCTGCCGCCAAGATCGCTAGTACTGCCCGCCGGTGTGCCCTGCCGCGGCCCGGCGGCGGGCGCAACTGGTGATCTTGGCCGGGCCAGCCCGTTGCTTGCCGCCAAGATCGCCGGTACTGCCCGCCGGTGTGTCCGGTCGCGGCCCGGGAGCGGGCGCAACTGGTGATCTTGGTCGGGCCAACCCGTTGCTTGCCAAGATCGCTAGTACTGCCCGCCTCTGTGCCCGGCCGCGGCCCGGGAGCGGGCACAACTGGTGATCTTGGCGGCGGGTGGGGTTTACGGGCGTGAGCCGAGAGTGAGTCCAGCGGCTATTGGTTCGCGACGGCGCCGAGGGCGGCCTGTCGGGCGGTCTCGGCGATCCGCTTCTGCCGGGTAGCGGGTTTGCGGGCCAGCACGATCCACTCCAGTACAGATCGCCGGGCGGACGCCGTGAAGCCCTCCCAATTCGCTCGTGCCCCGGGCAGCGCATCCAGTTCGACGGCGAGGTCATCGGGGACGATCAGGTTCTGGGCGTCGTCCAGGATTGACCACATCCCGTTCGCCTTCGCTGCCCGGACGGCGCCCCGACCGGCGTCCGCGATCCGGCCCGATGCCTCCAGCCGGGCGATCCGCTCCTTGTTGGTCAGCGACCAGGGACTGCTCGCCTTGCGCCGGGTGAACCACAGCATCGTTCGCTCGTCGTCCAGCGAAGCGCTCTTGCTGTCCACCCAACCGAAGGCCAGAGCTTCCTCGACGGACTCTTCGTAGCCGATCCGCGGCCGGCCGGTACCGGCCTTCCAGGTGACCAACCAGATTCCGTTGCTGGCGAGATGGTTGACCGCCAGCCAAGCCCGCCACTCGGGCAGGGTCTCGGCGTGAAACCGGTCGCTCTCTCGCGGACTAACCATGGATCCGAGGGTACCGATGGCCGCCCAACCCCCGCGATCATGCACGCTTGCCCTCTCGGGTGCCGCCCAACAGCGCCCAACCCCCGTGATCATGCACGGTTGCTCCCGCGCAGCGGGTAAGCGTGCATGATCACGGAAAGGCTGGCGTTCTGCGGTCGGCGAACCGGGGGTGGTCGTTCGATCGTCGGCCCGGGCGGGGGGTTAGGGTCGTCGGATGAGTGAAGCCTTCGCCGCCGTTGATGTGATCGCCCGCAAGCGCGATCGGGGTACCTTGGACGACGCCCAGATCGACTGGGTGGTCGACGCGTACACCCGCGGTGTGGTTGCCGATGAGCAGATGTCCGCACTGCTGATGGCGATCCTGCTGAACGGCATGTCGTCGGCCGAGATCGTGCGCTGGACGGCCGCGATGGTGGCCTCGGGGGAGCGGCTGGACTTCTCCGGCCTGAGCCGACCGACCACCGACAAGCACTCCACCGGTGGCGTCGGCGACAAGATCACCTTGCCGCTGACCCCGCTGGTCGCGGCGTGTGGCGCGGCGGTGCCGCAGCTGTCCGGCCGGGGCCTCGGCCACACCGGTGGCACGCTGGACAAGCTGGAGTCGATCCCAGGCTGGCGGGCCGCCCTGAGCAACGCCGAGATGTACGCCCAGCTGTCCGACGTCGGGGCGGTGATCTGTGCGGCCGGCTCCGGCCTGGCACCGGCCGACCGGAAGATGTACTCGCTGCGCGACGTCACCGGCACGGTCGAGTCGGTGCCGTTGATCGCCAGCTCGATCATGAGCAAGAAGATCGCCGAGGGCACCGGTTCACTCGTCCTCGACGTCAAGGTCGGCACCGGAGCTTTCATGAAGACCGAGGCCGACGCCCGGCTGCTGGCGACCACGATGGTCCAGCTGGGGATGGCGGCCGGGGTACGCACGGTGGCTCTGCTCACCGAGATGTCCACCCCGCTCGGACTGACCGCGGGCAACGCGCTGGAGGTCCGGGAGTCACTGGAGGTGCTGGCCGGTGGCGGCCCGCCGGACGTCGTCGAGCTCACCCTGGTGCTGGCTCGGGAGATGCTCGAGGTCGCCGGCATCGACGCGGATCCGGAGAAGGCCCTGGCCGATGGCCGGGCGATGGATTCCTGGCGGCGGATGATCGCGGCCCAAGGTGGCGACCCGGACGCGCCGCTGCCAGTAGCGCGGGAGACGCACCAGGTGCTGGCGCCCGCCGACGGAGTGCTGGTCGGGCTGGATGCGATGGCGGTCGGGATGGCGGCGTGGCGGCTCGGTGCCGGGCGCAGCCGCAAGGAGGACCCGGTGCAGGCCGGCGCTGGGATCGAGCTGCACGCCAAGGAGGGCGCCGAGGTGGTCGGCGGCCAGCCGCTGTTCACCCTGCACACCGATACCCCGGAGCGCTTCGAGGCGGCCCTGGCGGCGCTCGAGGGTGGCTACCAGATCGCCCCGCTCGGCGACCGCCCGCTCGACCGTCCACTGATCATCGACCGGATCGCCGCGGGGTAGCCTCCTCGCCAAGATCGCCGGGTCTGCCCGCATTGGGGCCCTCAAAGGGCACGTGAGCGGGCACAGTTGGCGATCGCGTGAGTTCGGTGACCGGGGGACGGCGAGCGGGGACGACGAGCGGGGACGGCTGAATGCGACGGCTGGGCTTGACCCTCCGGTGACCGGAGGGTGCAGGGTTGGGCTGTGCCCACGCTGCTGACGGTAGGGGAGTTCTCTCGCCTTACCCACCTACCGATCAAGACGCTGCACCACTACCACCAGGTCGGCGTCCTGGTCCCGATCCGGGTCGACCCGACCACCGGATACCGCCACTACGCGCCCGAACAGGTGTCGAGCGCGCACCTGGCTCGGCGCCTGCGCGAGGTGCGGATGCCGCTGGACGAGGTCCGGGCTGTGTTGGCCGCGCCCGGGCCCGCCGCCCGCGATGCCGGGATCGCCGCCTACCTGGACCGGCTGCAGCGGGAACTGACCGAGACGGCTACCGCAGTGACGGCGTTGCGCTCGTTGTTGAGCCCTCACCAGGCCACCACCGCCATCACCTATCGAGATTTTCCTCTGCAGCCGGCGCTCGCCCTGTTCGCCGACGTGGAACGGGAACAGATCGGGCAGTGGTGCGCTGAGAGCTACCCGCGGTTGATGCAGTCGCTCGGCCGCCTGGGTGCCGTGCCGACTGGAGCAGGGGGTGCCCTGTACGGTCCCGGCTGGTTCGAGGACGGCGGGGGCAGGGTCACCGCGTTCGTGCCTATCGAGTCCGGCCGGACCGAGTTGGCCACCAAAGGGGTCCCTGGCCGGGTGTATCTGACCGCCGTTCCCGCCGCGCGGATGGCCGTCGCGGTACACGCGGGCAGTTACGGCGATCTCGATCTCACCTACGGCGTCCTCGGTCGTCAGGTGTTGGATCGCGGGATCGGTGCCGAGGGTCCGCTGCGCGAGTACTACCTGGTTTCCCTCGGCGACACGAGTGACCAGGACGAGCTGCGCACCGAAGTTTGCTGGCCGATCCAGCCGGACGCCTGAAACTCCGCAGATAGCAAGAATATTCAACCGATTACAGGAGAGTTCCATGCCGCTGTCCATTGTCCAGATCGTGATCGACTGCGACGACGCCGAAAAGCTGTCGGCATTCTGGTCGCAGGTGCTCAACCGGCCCGTGGACGAGGGTGCCGCGTCCTACTTCGCGACCATCGGGCTACGGGCGGCCGACTCGGGACCGGCTCTGATGTTCATCAAGGTGCCCGAGACCAAGCAGCACAAGAACCGGGTGCACCTGGATCTCACCGGTGCCGGTTGGGCCGACGAGGTGGAACGCGTGATCGGGCTAGGGGCGGTGCGGGTGAGTGAGCACCAGGAGTTCGGCACGCACTGGGTGACCTTGCGCGACCCGGAAGGCAACGAGTTCGACATCGGTGCCGGGATGGGGTGAGGCCGGGAGGTGATCGCCAGCTGTGCCCGCAAAACGCCGCCCACCCTTGCCGTGATCATGCACGGGTGCCCGCCTTGAGGCGAGCATCCGTGCATGATCACGGTCCAGAACTGGCAACCGTGCATGATCACGGTCTAAAACTGGGCAACCGTGCATGATCACGGGCAAGGGCAGGCGGGCAAGGGCGGGCGGGCAAGGGTGTTCAGGTGGACAGGGCTCGCTTGGGGGCGCGGCCGGCCGGCTGGGTCGGGCGCGGGCGGCTCGGTGCCGGTGGCACCGCCAAGGTGACCGGCTTGCCGCTGGTCAGCGACACTCGCTCACCGTGGTGCAGCAGGTCCAGGGTGCGGTCGTGGTCGTTCAGCGTGTACGTCGCATCCCGGCCATTCGTCTCCACCCGCAGTCGCAGACCCCGGTGCGTGATGGTGAACGCCAGCCGAGTGATCTCCGGGGGCAGCCGGGGAGCGAAGCTCAGCGTTCCGGCATGGTCGCGCATGCCACCGAATCCGCCGACCAGCGTCGTCCAGGCCCCGGCGAGCGAGGCGATGTGCAGCCCGTTCCCGGTGGTGTTCGTGGTGTCGTGCAGGTCCATCAAAGCGGCCTCGGACGCGTAGTCGTAGGCCAGTCCGAGGTGCCCCACCTCGGCCGCCATCACCGCCTGGGTGCAGGCGGACAGCGACGAGTCCCGAACCGTGAGCTTCTCGTAGTAGGCGAAGTTCGCCGCCTTCTGCTCCGCGGTGAACGCATCTCCACGCAACTGCATCGCCAGCACCACGTCCGCCTGCTTCACCACCTGCAGCCGGTACAGCTGCACGTACGGCATGCTCAGCAGCAGCGGGTAGTCCTTGTCGGTGAGGCTCTCGAAATCCAGCACCGCGTGCCGGGTGAAACCCTCGGACTGCGGGTGCACGCCAAGCTTGTCGTCGAACGGGATGTAGATCGTGTCCGCGCACTGCCGCCAGGCGGCGATCTCGTCCGCAGTCACCCCGAGCGCCGTCGCCTCGGCCGGATAGCGCCGGGCGACCGCGGCAGCCGCCCGCAGGTTCCGCTCCGCCATCAGGTTCGTGTAGACGTTGTTGTCCTGCACCGCGCTGTACTCGTCCGGCCCGGTGACGCCGTCGATCCGGAACCAGCCGTCCCGGTCGTGCGCGCCGAGAGAGCGCCACAGCCGGGCCGTTTCGATCAGCAGTTCGACCCCGATCTCACGATCGAAGACTTCGTCCCGGGTGGCGTCGTGGTAGCGGATCACGGCGTCGGCGATGTCCGCGTTGATGTGGAAGGCAGCGGTCCCGGCCGGCCAGTAGCCGGAGCACTCGTCGCCGTTGATCGTGCGCCACGGGAAGGCCGCGCCCTTCAGCCCGAGCTGAGCGGCTCGCTGCCGGGCCTTCGGTAGCGTGCGGTGCCGCCAGCGCAGCGCATCCGCCGCGATGTGCGGTGCGGTGTGGATCAGCACCGGCAGGACGAAGGTCTCGGTGTCCCAGAAGCAGTGCCCGTCGTACCCGGGTCCGGTCAGGCCTTTGGCCGGGATCGGCCGCTGCTCCGCCCGGGCGCCGGCCTGCAGCACGTGGAAGAGCGCGAACCGAACTGCCTGCTGGAGTTCGTCGTCGCCTTCCACCTCCACGTCGGCGCGGGCCCAGAACTCGTCCAGGTAAGCGCGCTGTTCCTCGAGCAGCCCGTCCCAGCCGGTGTGCATGGCACCGGTCAGTCCGGCGGCGACCTGGTCGCGCAGCGCCGGGACGGATCGCTCGGACGACCAGCCGTAACTGACGAACTTGATCAGCCGCAGCTTCTGGCCCGGCTTGAGGGTGGCGGTCACGGTAACCCGACCCCACTCGGGGCGGATCTCCGAATCGGTGGTGACCTTGACCCCCTCCGGGGCCTCGACCAGGTGGTCGGCGGCGGCCGACACCCGACGTCCGCTCCGCCGGGTCTCGTGCAGCAGCGACAACCGCATCCCGCGGACGTCGTGCTCCAGCGGTTGCAGCGGGTTGTCCAGGGCGGCGGCCACCCGCGGGTCGGTGCCGGGATCGGGCAGCTGCTCGTTCGCGACCAGCTCCGACTGCAGCACCACCCGGGCGGAGGCCTCCAGCGGTTCGACCTCGTAAGCGATCGCCATCACCGAGCGGTGGGTCAGGGACACCAGCCGGGTGGACGTCACCTTGATCGCCTGACCGGCCGGGGAGCGCCACTCCGCCTCCCGGTGCAGGGTGCCGCCGCGCAGGTCGAGAACCCGTTCATGGCGCAACAACTGGCCGTATCGGACGTCGAACGGCTCGTCATCCACCAGCAGCCGGATCAGCTTGCCGTTGGTGACGTTGATGATCGTCTGCCCGGACTCCGGGTAGCCGTAGCCGGCCTCGGCGTACGGCAGCGGACGACGTTCGTACACCGAGTTCAGGTAGGTGCCGGGCAGGCCGTGCGGCTCGCCCTCGTCGAGGTTGCCACGAACCCCGAGGTGGCCGTTGGACAGGGTGAAGACCGACTCGGTGGAACCGAGAGCGTCCAGTCGAAGTTCGCTCTCTCGGATGCACCACGGTTCGACGGTGAATGCTGCGCGTCCGTTCATGAGCGACCTTCTATCAGTTCTGCGAGGTCAGTCACCACGGTGTCCGCTCCGTGGTCGCGCAGGGCCTGAGCCGAATCGCCGCTGCGCACCCGGTCAACCCCCACGACCAGGGCGAAGGCGCCGGCTCGGCCGGCCTCGACACCGGCGATGGCATCCTCGAAAACGACGGCTTCGCTCGGGCCGACGCCGAGCGCGGTGGCCCCGGCCAGGAAGGTGTCCGGAGCCGGCTTGCCCTTGAAGTTGCGCGAGATCGCTTCCTGGGCGTCGATCCGGGCCTCGACGAACTTCTCCAGCCCGGTCACCCGGAGGACCTCCGCGGTGTTCGCGCTGGAGGAGACCACGGCGATGCGCAGGCCGGCGGCCTGGACCGCCTCCAGGTAACGTACCGAGCCTGGATACACGGTCACGCCGTCCTTGGCGATCTTGACGTGTACCAGGTCGTTCTTCCTGGTGCCGAGGCCATTGATGGTGTCGGCGTCCGCTGGGTCGTCCGCGGTGCCTTCGGGGAGTTCGATATTCCTCGAAGCCAGGAAGCTGCGGGTGCCGTCCTGGCGGCGTTTGCCGTCCACATACGCCGGGTAGTCGGTGGCGATGTCGAAGGGGACGAACGGCTCGCCGAGCTTCTCGGCTCGAGCGCGCAGGTAACCGTCGAACATCTCCTTCCAGGCTGCGGCATGTACGGAGGCGGTGTCGGTGAGGACGCCGTCCAGGTCGAATAGGCACGCGACGACGTGCGTGGGAAGGCCGACTGCTGTCGGCCCGGGTCCGGGGCTTGACATACCTCAAGGACACCACAGCCCCGGGCCGACCGGGACCGCAACGGAACACCCGCCCCTCCTGACGCGTAGCGTGGCCGGGGTCCAGGTACGTCGCAGCACGCAGCGGGCATTGCGTACCAGAGCGGATGTCCGCATCGAGCCGATCGCCAAAGATGCTGGTATGAGTGATTCTTACTGGTCCGAGCAACCGTTCCGGTTCGGTGTGGTGGTTGGTGGTCTGCAGGCCGCCGGGCAGTGGACGGCGATCGCCCGGCGGATCGAAGCCGCTGGATTCGCCACCTTGCTGGTGCCCGACAATCTCCAGGGCCCGGCTCCGCTGATCGCCGCGGCTGCCGCCGCAGCCGCTACCTCGACGCTGCGGGTCGGCACCTTCGTCGCGGTGGCCGGATTGCGCTCGCCTCGAACGCTCGCCTGGGAAGCGAGCACCGTGCAGGCGGTCTCCCAGGGCCGGTTCGAGCTGGGCCTGGGTCTGGGCCGTCCGCAGGCGGACAGTGAAGCCGAGCAACTCGGTGTCCAACTCGGTCCGATCGGCGCCCGGGTCGAGCAGTTGCGGGCGGTGTTGGCCGCCGTCCGCGAGCTGCCGACGTCGAACCGGCCACCGGTGCTGATCGCCGCTGGTGGGCCACGAATGCTGCGGCTGGCCGGTGAGCAGGCCGACATCGTGGCCCTTGGTACATCGTTGACCGCCACCACGGAGGACCTGGCCGAGGCCGCCGGAGCGGTTCGATGGGCCGCCCGGGATCGCCCGCGGCCGCCGGAACTCGGTGCCAACCTGATGCTCGCCGGGGACGCCGAGCCACCCGCCTGGGTTCGCGAACACCTGGGCGTTGAGCCGGAGAAATTGCGCGCCGCCGGGGCGGCTGCGGTGTTGCCAGGCAGCCCGGCGCAGATGGCGGACACCCTGCTGCGTCGCCGGGAGCAGACCGGGATCAGCTACGTCACTGGCGGTATGCACCTGATCGACGCGCTGGCCCCAGTGGTCGAGCGCCTGGCCGGCCGCTGAGGTCTGCCGCGAACCCGGTGCCGGCCCGCCCGAGCCGGCACTCCCTCAGCGGAACTCAATCCGTCAACGGCACTTGTACTTGAACTTGACCGATGCGGTTTTCGGGTTGGGCGACAGCACCTCGAGGGTCGCGGTGGCGCGCAGGGTGCCCCGCCCGTCAAATGTCCAGCGCAGCACGACATCCGTTTCTCGCACACCCTGGGCCACCTCCTGGTGCAGGAGATTGGAGACCGTGCCGTCGCTGCGCTTCCAGCGGTAATCCACCGTGCCGGAATCGCCGTTGGTGGTCACGGTGCCGGTGACGACGGCGGTCCCGTCGCAGGGCGGGCCGCCGGGATCGGTGCGGACCGAGGCGCCGGTCACGGCGAGCGTCGGCGCGTGCCATTGCCAGCCCAGGTAGGCCAGCACTCCGGTCAGCACGAGGGACGGCAGCAGCCAGCCACCGAGGAGGCGGCGGCTGCGGCGGTTCGGGGATCCGGGCTGCTGCTGGTCCGGACGTTCGGTGCCGTGCCAGACCCGCACGGTCCGGTCGTTGCCGGTGTCCACCCTGGTGGGAACGCCTGGGCCGAAGCGATATTCGGTCGCCGGTTCCGCTCCTCGCCCAGGTGCGGCCGGCTGCCAGGTAGCCGGCTCGGGCGTGTGCGGCGCCCGCACGGTCGGTTCTTGCCGACCGTACGGCACCGGCCTGGTCTGTTCCGGGTGGGCGTACGGTTTCGGGCCGGGGTCGCCGGCCTCAAACGCTGGACGGCGGATGGTCGGCTCATCCGGGCGGTGCGGTCTGCGCACGGTCGGCTCGTGCGGCTGCGGTGGATCCTGTGGTGCCGACATCTCAGCGCACCGGATCGCAGCTGCTGGGGGCCGGGATGGTGGCGAACGAGCCGTTGCCGGACTCGGCGTCCGGGCTGGTCGAGATCTGCAGGCCCAGATAGGGATTCCGGTCCGGGACGGCGAACGTATGGGTGTACCGCTGCGAGATCTGGGTCTTTCCCTCGGGCAGCGGAACCGGCTCGGTGGCGACAATCGTCCCGACCGCCCTGGATGAAGTTCCGTGGAACCAGCTGAGTGTCAGTGTTCCGTCGGCGGCGCCGTCGGTGGTCACGGTGACCGAGGCCACCATCGTGCAATCGTTGCCCAGCGGTCCGCTGGCGACGATCTCCGCGGAGATCACCTTGAGCTGGGGCGCCGGTGGGCTGGCCTTTGCGGTCGGGCCGGCGGTACTGCCCGGAGGCTTGCTGGTGGTCGGCGAGGAGGCACTGGTTGGCGAGGAGCCGCCCGCGGTCGCGCCGCCGGTCGGTGAGGTGCCACCAGACGTGCTCTCGGCGGTGCTACCCGACGTCGCCTTCGCGGTCGCGGAGCCGCCCGAGCCGCCCGAACCGGACGTGTCGCCGGGAGTGCTGCCGGCCGCCTGCGAGCCCTGCGGCGAGGCAGCCGGCTGCGTCGAGGCGGACTGCCCGGGTCCGGCGGCATTCACCGGCTCGGCACCGACGGGAACCGTGGACGGGCCGCCGGTCGCAGGCGACTTGCCCGCCGTCAACCGGAGGCCGGAGTTATGGCTCGCGGCGACCACCGTCACCGCGACCCCGCCCACCAGCAGTGCCACCGCCGCACTGCCCGCCAGCGCCTTTCCCTTCAGGCCCTGGCGGAGCCGGCGCCCGACGCCGGAACCCAGGGTCGTGGTGGCCAGCGCCGTGGTTCCGGAGGCGCCACCGCCCGCCGACGGGAACAGCAGGGGCAGCAAGGCCACCAGCGCGGCCAGCTTGCGTTGCCCGCGTTCCTCCCAGTCCTCGCCGTACCCGGCGACCGCGATCGTGTTCAGCTCGTGGACGAAGGTCGCCGCGTTCGCCGGACGCTCCGCGGGGGACTTGGCCAGGCCGCGCAGGACCAGCGAGCGCACCTGCTCCGGCACGGCGTCACCCGGGATGGGCGCGTGCATGTGCTGCATCGCCAGCTGGATCGCCGTGTCACCGGCGTACGGTCGCGCGCCGGTGAGGCACTCGAAGAAAGTGGCCGTCGCCGCGTAGACATCGGTGGCCGGTCCGGCCGGGTAGCCCATCCACTGCTCGGGGGCCATGTACGGCGGCGTGCCCGACACGTCGGGGGCCTCACCGACGGGGACGGCGATGCCGAAATCCACCAGGATGGAGGATCCGTCCGCGGCGACCAGCACGTTGTCCGGCTTGTAGTCCCGGTGCACCACCCCGGCAGCATGGGCGGCGGCGAGGCCGAGCAGCGAACCCTTCAGCACGGTCAGCGCCGCTTCGGGCCCGGTGGGCCCTTCCTGGCGCAGCAGCGCCCGCAACGGGATGCCGTCCACCAGTTCCATCACGATCGCCGCGCCGCGAGCGTCCTCCACGTACTCGTACAGCCGGACCACGTAGGGCGACGTGAAGGTGTTCAGCAACCGGGCCTCGGCGCGGAACCCGGCGAGGAAGGAACCGTCGCGGCGCATCGTGTCGTTGAGGTACTTGATCGCCACCGGCGTCCCGGTTCCCTCGTGCGTGGCGAGCACCACCCGGCCGCTCGCGCCCGAACCGAGTTCACGCGAATCCGCGTATCCGGGAACCGTCCATTGGCTGACGCTGGGCGCAGTCATTCGAGGTCACTTCCGTCATCGGGACAATTCCGGGCGTACCCCTCGGCGACAGCCCAGGCCCGCGCGAAGATCATATGGTGCGGGTCCGCTGTGGTCAGCTGGTATCCGACATTGGTCGCGTAGCCGATCACGACGCCCGGGAGGGAACACTGGTAACTCGGCTGAGCCGGCCGCAGCGCTCCAGGTGAGCGGATTTGCCCCGGAGATCCTTCGTCTGATCACGCGCTGAGGCCCGGGATGGGGGCAGGATGGGGCCATGGATCTGCCCGTGATGCCGCCGGTGAAGCCCATGCTTGCGAAATCGGTGCCGGAAATTCCCGACGTCGGCCATGTCGAGCCGAAGTGGGACGGGTTCCGCACGATCGTCTTCCGCGACGGCGACGAGGTCGTGCTGGGCAGCCGCAACGAGAAACCGATGACCAGGTACTTCCCCGAGCTGGTGGAGTCGATCAAGGCGAACACGCCGGAGCGCTGCGTGATCGACGGCGAGATCGTGATCGTCTCCGGCGACCGGCTGGACTTCGAGACCCTGCAGTTGCGGATCCACCCCGCGCTCAGCCGGGTGACCCTGCTGGCCGAGCAGACCCCGGCGTCCTTGATCGGGTTCGACCTGCTGGCGCTCGGCGACGAAGATCTGACCGCGCGCCCATTCGGCGAGCGCCGGGCGATGCTGGTCGAGGCGCTGTCAGCGGCCAAGGCACCGATCTACTGCACGCCGGCCACCGGCGACCTGGCCCTGGCCAGGGACTGGTTCGGGATCTTCGAGGGGGCCGGGCTGGACGGCGTGGTGGCCAAACCGCTGGACGGTCCTTACCAGCCAGACAAGCGGGCGATGTTCAAGGTCAAGCACGCCCGGACGGCGGACTGCGTGGTCGCCGGGTTCCGCTGGCACAAGAGCGGCCCGATCGTCGGCTCGCTGCTGCTCGGGCTCTGGGACGAGAACGTTGAGAACACAGCTGGTAACGGTAGGAACAGAGATGGGCAGGAGGGCCGGTTCCTCCAGCACGTCGGGGTCGCGGCCTCGTTCCCGATGGCCCGGCGCGCCGAACTCGTCGACGAGCTGGCGGCCTACCGGATGCCGGATCACGAGCTCGGCCAGCACCCGTGGGGCCGGTGGGCCGAGGCGCAGGCACACGAGACCAGCCGGATGCCGGGCAACGTGAGTCGCTGGAACGCCACAAAGGACCTGTCCTTTGTGCCGCTGCGGCCGGAGTTGGTGGTCGAGGTCGCCTACGACCAGATGGAAGGCAATCGGTTCCGGCATACCGCGCAGTTCCGCCGCTGGCGGCCGGACCGGGAACCGGACAGCTGCGGGTACGAGCAGCTCGAGCGGGTAGTGAGTTTCCGGCTTGCCGATGTGCTGTCTCCGGTGGCCAGTGTGCCGCCACCGATCGTCCGGGCCGCCGGGCGGACGGCGAACGACACCGACGAAAGCGAGTAGCCAGGTATGGCCAAGAGCGCAGCGGTCGAGATCGAAGTCGACGGGCCCGAAGGCCCGCGCCAGATGCGGCTTTCCAGCCCGGAGCGGGTGCTCTGGCCGGAGGTCGGGATCACCAAGCTCGATCTGGCGAACTACGTGGTCGCGGTCGGACCGGCGCTGCTGCGAGCGCTCGGCGATCGGCCGGTGACGCTGGAGCGGTACCCGGAGGGGGTGGCCGGGGAGGTGTTCTACTCGAAGAACCCGCCGCGCGGCGTCCCGGCGTTCGCGCGGGCCGTACCGGTGGTCTATCCGAGCGGCCGGAGCCATCCGCAGCTGGTCATCGACGAGGTGGCTACCGCGTTCTGGGCGGTGCAGATGAACACCATCACCTTCCATCCCTGGCCGGTACACACCGCAGACACCAACAACCCGGACGAGTTCCGGATCGACCTCGACCCGCAGCCGGGGCGAAGCTTCAAGGACGCCGTGACCGCGGCTCACCAGCTGCGGGCGCTGCTGGCCGAACTGGGTCTCACCGCCCGGGTCAAGACCTCCGGCAACCGCGGGCTCCATGTCTTCGCCACGATCAAGCCGGACCTGGAATTCCTCGACGTCCGGCACGCCACCATCGCGATCGGTCGGGAACTGGAGCGCCGCGATCCGGACCTGGTGACGATGGCCTGGTGGAAGGAGGAGCGCGGCGAGCGCGTCTTCGTCGACTTCAACCAGGCAAACCGGGACCGGACCATCGCCTCGGCCTGGAGCCCCCGGCCGCTGCCACATGCCCCGGTCTCCACCCCGGTCGCCTGGGACGACCTGGACGACGTCGACCCGGTGGAATTCACCGTGCAGACGGTTCCGGCGCTGCTGGCCGAGCGCGGTGACCCGTGGGAGTCGTCGCTCGGCCAGGTCGGTGACCTGACCCCGGCGCTGGACCTGTGGCAGGCCGACATCGAGCGCGGCCTCGGCGAGCTGCCCTTCCCGCCCGATTACCCGAAAATGCCGGGCGAGCCGAAGCGAGTGCAGCCGAGCAAGTCGCGGGCCGACACCGAGGGCATCCCGACCGAGGAGCTGTACGCCAAGCCCGACCGCTGGGAAGGGCACGACGTCAATGAGGTGAGTCGGCAGCGCCGTCCCCGTCGCTGACACCTGGCTTGTTCTGGACCGAGGCGATCTTGCCTATCGGCCGTTCGCCTGGGCTCAATCCGGGTCTCGGCTGCCAGTAAGCTCGCAGGGTGCCGAACGCCGCCGCCCTTGAGGCCGTCTTGAAGGCGCCCAAGGCGCTCCTGCATGATCATCTGGACGGCGGGTTGAGGCCGGAGACGATCTGCGAACTTTCTGCCGAGATCGGTCACCAGCTCCCCGAAGACGACCCGATCAAACTGGCCGAATGGTTCCGGGCAAGTGCCGACTCCGGCTCGCTGGAGCGCTACCTGGAGACCTTCGTGCACACCGTCGCGGTGATGCAGCGACGTAGCGACCTGGTCCGGGTGGCCCGCGAATGTGCTCTCGACCTGGCTACCGACGGTGTCGTCTACGCCGAGGTCCGGTACGCGCCGGAGCTGCACCTGGAGGGTGGCCTGCAGCTCGATGAGGTGGTTGCGGCCGTCCAGCAGGGGTTTGCCGAGGGATCCGACGAGGCCGCCGCCAACGGCACGCCGATCCGGGTCGGCACGCTGCTGACCGCGATGCGGCACGCCGCCCGTAGCCGGGAGATCGCCGAACTCGCCGAGCGGCACCGCGAGCGCGGGGTGGTCGGCTTCGACATCGCCGGCGCCGAAGCCGGATTCCCGCCGTCCCGGCACCTGGACGCCTTCGACTACCTGCACCGCGCCGACATGCACGTGACCATCCATGCCGGTGAGGCCTTCGGGCTGCCGAGCATCTGGGAGGCGGTCCAGGTGTGCGGTACCGACCGGCTCGGTCACGGGGTGCGGATTGTCGACGACATCAAGGTGCTCGGCGGCCTGGATCAGTACGGTCGCCCGGCGGCCCAGCTGGGCCGGCTGGCCGGCTGGGTCCGGGACCGGCGGATTCCGCTGGAGATGTGCCCGAGCAGCAACGTCCAGACCGGAGCGAGTGCCTCGATCGCCGAGCACCCGGTCACCCTGCTCAAGGACCTGCGCTTTCGGGTCACGGTGAACACCGACAACCGGCTGATGTCGGCGACGTCGATGAGCCGTGAATTTGGCCTCCTCGTAGAGGAGGCGGGATGGTCCCTGCGGGACCTACGATGGGTGACGATTAATGCACTTAAAAGTGCATTCATCCCCTTCGACGAGCGGCTCGCGCTCATCGAAGGGGTAGTAAAACCGGGTTATGCCGTAATCGGTGTGGTCTGACGGTCGTCAAGGTGCCTGGGTCAGAGTTACGGTGCCCGGCGGAGATGCATTCGAATAGGTGGTGAGGAGGAATCGGCTGTGGCGTACCGCCAGGCGCGGTTTCCCGGCGCCCGGCGCGTGCTCGCACAGGACGCCGTCCCTCGCTATGACCTGAGCCGGACCCTGATGGCCCAGATGATGGCCCAGAACCCGGCGCTCTCGATCCTGCTGCTCTTCGGCGATGTCGAGATGGAACAACTCGACCTTGATCCGCGCACCGGTGCCGACATCGCCTCCTCGTTCTCCCGTTCCGAACCGGACACGCACGGTCTGATCATTGCCGGTGACCTGCTGGTCAACAGCGCGATCCACCACGTCAGCGCACCGATCGGGCTGTCGCTGTACGTCCTCGGCGGCCTGCGGGCCCGCAACATCGCGATCAGTGGCCTGGAACTGGTGGTCCGCGGCAGCGTCGCGGTCGAGGAAGTGATCTGCGGCTCCGGCCCGCAGGGCGGCGCCCGGCTGGACGGCGGTGTGTCGGCGAAGCTGCTGATCTCGGATGGCTTCCCGATGTTGATCGGCGGCCGGTTGGCAGCCCCGGTCCTGGACACCGGGCGCACCCGGATCGGGGTGGTCGAGGGCGACGGCGTCCGGGAGGCCACCGGTGAAGTGCCACCCGCGGTGGTGCTGGCGGACTCGGTACGCGACCCGAAGAACGGGCGGTTCTCGTTCACCCGGTGGCAGAGCACGCTCGCGGCGGCCGGGTCCGGGCTGTCGGCGGACTACCTTTCCGGCCGGACCAACCTGGAGTCGCTGCGCGAGCTGCGCTCGCTGGAACGGGAGATCGACGAGGCCCTGCGCGAGGGCCGCTACGCCCGGGGTGCGGAACTGCTGCGCAAGGCACGGGCGAAGGGCGCACCCCGAGCCGCGACCGGCCTGCGGTTGGCCGATGCGATCTACCGGGTGCACCACGGCACCGGCGGCCGGGAGGCGCTGCGGGAGGCGCTGGATCTGCTGAACGAGACCCTCGGGACCGAGCCGGACCCGGCCGTGGTGATGGCGAACCCGAAGGCGCTGATGCAGCGGGCGTCGATCCTGCTGCAGTTGCACGAGTTCGATGACGAGGCCTTCGAGCAGGCGTGGCGAGATTGCAGCCTGGCGGCGGTGACGGTGCCGACCGGGGAGCGAGCCGAGATCGCCAAGCTGATGGGGCAGTGGCTGTTCACCCGGCACCGGTACGAGGAGGCCGTCCCGTACCTGCGGCAGGCGCTGACCGCCGACCCGAGCGACGGCGTCCTGAACGGGCGAATCGCGCGTGCGCTGTGGATGCTCGACCGGGAGGGCGAGGCACTGCCGTATGCCGGTCGGTCGCTGGAGCTGAACCCGATCGACGACCGGATGTGGTTCGTCCGGGGCAAGTGCCACCAGACCCTGGGGCAGATCACCGAGGCCCGGCTGGACCTGCAGACCTACCTGGAACTGCACCCGGACGACGAGCTCGCGGTCGAGGCGCTGGTGGAGATCGGCATCGACCAGGGCCATCTGGAGCTGGCGGTGGAGCGCGCGCAGCGATTCATCGACACCTACCCGGAGATCGAGGGTGCCTCGGCGCGCTTCGGTCGGCTGCTGCACCTGCGCGGATTCCACGACCGCGCGGTGCCGATGCTGCGCCAGGCGATGGAGCAGAACCCGGATTACCGCTCGGCGGTGGTGGACCTGGCGGTGGCGATCAGCGACCTCGGCGACGACCATCCGGGACTAGTCACCGCGCTGCGCTCGGCGGAAGTAGACCCGGACGGCGATCACCTGGCCTACCTTCGCGCCGAGTGCTACCTGGCGCTGTCCGACCCGGTCCGGGCCGAACCTGACCTGGCGGACTACGTTCGGCGGTTCCCGGACGCCGCCCGGGCGCTCGCCTCACTGGCCGGGATCTGGTTGGACGAGCGTCGGATCGCGGAGGCCGAGACGCTGCTGTCCGATGCCCGGCGGGCCGCCCCGGAAGACGACTACGTCCGCGAGGTCGCCGAGCGGGCCGGCTTCGCCCCCCACGAACGAGTGCGCCCCGGCCGTCGTCCCTCGCACGTCAGCCGTCCCTAGCCCGCTCAAACCCTCCCGTGATCATGCACGCTTGCCCGCTTTGGGGTGGGCAACCGTGCATGATCGCGGGCCGTAGGTGGGCAACCGTGCATGATCGCGGCCCATAGGTGGGCAACCGTGCATGATCACGACCAAGCCCTCCCGTGATCATGCACGGATACCCGCTTTGGGTGGGCAACCGTGCATGATCGCGGGCCGTAGGTGGGCAACCGTGCATGATCGCGGCCAAGCGCTCCCGTGATCATGCACGGATA
>DATINJ010000167.1:0-72353 GCA_035474375.1 Kineosporiaceae bacterium
AGCCGCACCTGGCCGAGGGCGACGCGCTGTTCTTCGGCCACGGCTTCAACATCCGCTTCGGGTACATCACCCCGCCGCCCGGGGTCGACGTCTGCATGGTCGCCCCGAAGGGCCCCGGCCACCTGGTGCGTCGCGAGTTCACCGACGGCCGTGGCGTCCCGGTGATCGTGGCGGTGGAGAACGACGCCACCGGCAAGGCGTGGGACCTGACGCTCTCCTACGCCAAGGCGATCGGCGGGCTCCGCGCCGGCGGCATCAAGACGACCTTCACCGAGGAGTGCGAGACCGACCTGTTCGGTGAGCAGGCCGTGCTCTGCGGCGGCGCCTCGCAGTTGGTGCAGTACGGCTTCGAGACCCTGACCGAAGCCGGCTACCAGCCGGAGGTGGCGTACTTCGAGTGCCTGCACGAGCTCAAGCTCATCGTCGACCTGATGTACGAGGGCGGCATCGCCAAGCAGCGCTGGAGTGTGTCGGACACCGCCGAGTACGGCGACTACGTTTCCGGCCCGCGGGTGATCGACGCGCACGTCAAGGAGAACATGAAGGGTGTGCTCGCCGACATCCAGAGCGGCGCGTTCGCCAAGCGATTCATCGAGGACCAGGACGCCGGGGCGCCGGAGTTCAAGGCGCTGCGGGCCAAGGGCGAGCAGCACCCGATCGAGGCCACCGGCCGCGAACTGCGCAAGCTGATGAGCTGGGTCAAGTCGACCGACAGCGATTACGTCGAGGGCACGGCCACCAGGTAGCTGGCGGTCCCCTACGGGGTCGATGGTTCTATGCCACTGGTGAACCGGTGATCGAGGCTACGACCAGCCTCGATCACCGGTTTTTCCGGTGCACGGCAGCTTCCAACTCAGCTTTGGTTCAGATCTGGCAGAGCGGTGCCGACGGGGATCTTGACCCCTCTCCGATCTGGGCCAGGAGCCTTCCGTGAATATCGAACCGATTGGGAGCATCGACTCCAACTCCACCCCGCTCATCGAGCTCTTGCAGGTCTTTCAGACGGGTCAGAGCCAACGCCACCCGACCGCGCACGAGGTCAGCGACATCGCCTATCTGACCGCAGGCGACCGTGACTTTCTCACTGCCGTGTACGGCCCCGGCGTGCTGACGGTGGCGAGCACCAGCGCCGAGCGGTTCGGGACCCCCCAGTTCCTGCTCGACGTGATGGCGGACCGCAAGGACGGTCAACTCCCGATCGGCACCGAGCTGACCAGCACCTACGTACGCGCTCGCTACCAGGCTCACCTCGCCCTCAACGGGACGGTGCCCCATCCGCTGACCGAGCGAAACCTTCTCGATGCGCAGGCGTACTTCAACGACCGCACTCAGGGCGCGACGATTGACCTGCAAGCCTGACTGCTAGTCAACTGCTAGTTGACGGCTCGGTGTAGGCCGGCCAGTGACTCGGCGAGCAGTCGCGGCCGGGCATCGGCCGCGGCATAGCTGACCAGGAAGCCGCTCAGCCGGATCGCCAGAGCGCGGGCGCGCAGTTCCCGCTCGGGTTCTACCCGTCCGTATGCTGCGAGTAAGGCGGCCCGAGCTGGCCCGATGAACGCCGCGTATGCCAATGCCAGGTCGACCGCCGGATCGGCGAGGCACACATCGCCCCAGTCGATCACCCCCGTTGGTCGGCCCTCCGCAGTCAGTTCTCCCTCCCCAGACAGTTGGCCTTCGGCGATCAGCAGGTGGCGCACATGCAGGTCACCGTGAACCAGAACCGGGTCGGCGCTCGGAGCGTCCAGTTGCTCGGCGTCCGCCAACAACGCCACCACCGCTGGATCGCCGGCCCAGATCCCGTCGGCGACGATTTGCTGCAGCACTTGCCGAGTGCCGTCGATCCGGGTTCGCGGCCATCCCCGCTGGTTCGGATCAATGGGGAGGACGACGCGACCGACATCCGCCGCTGCTCGCGTCGCGGGCGCATGCAACGAGCGCAGGAACGCACCCATAGCTGAGGCTGCACGGAGCCGGGCCTCCTCGGGCAGTGCCGCTTCGGCCAGTTCCTGTCCCCGGATCAATCTCGATCCGGCGAACGGCCAGGGCTCGACCGGGTCATCGTCCATGGCGACGAACTGCGGCACCGGCACGGGCAGAGGTAGGAGCGGCGCGATCAGTGGCAGCACGACCTGCTCCGCTCGCACGCCGGGCAGGGCGACGGCCCGACGGGGAAAGCGGAACGCCCACACCCCGTCCACGACATGGACGGTGTTGTCCCACCCCTCGGCCAAGGGGACGACGGGTAGGTCCCGCAGTTGTGGGAAAGCGCCGCTGATGAGCTCGGCCGCCCGCTCGGCGTCGACCGGGCGCTCGGCTGTCCACTGCGGCGGTTTCGCCATACCGATCAGCTTGCCGCATCGGCCACGTTATTCAGCGGATGCGAGAATCCGCAGGATGCTGAGGTTTGCGGACGGGATCGCCGCTCGAACGCCCTGAGCCATCGCCTCCGCAGCCGTCAAATCGTCGAAGACGACAAAGGCGTGGGCAAGAGTTGTGTCGTTCGGCTCCTGGCCCCAGTACCCGCGCACGAATCCCCCGTGGTGGCGGACGGTCTCGGGGATGTGGGCAAGCTGCTCGGCGTCCAGGGCGGTGTCGACCTGCCAGCTACCGGTTACCGCGTACATGATCTCAGTCTCCCGTCTGATCTATTTGTCGGCTTCTGTCGTCTTGGGCTGGCCTCTGCCGGCCGCTGCTGACTTCAGGTTTGCGCTCCCATGGTGACGACGAGGACGAGCCGAACTCATCGCGGGGTCGCGGTCTCGCCTGTCTGGACCCGACCAGCCCGGGGGATGGCCGGCGCATCCAGAGAGCCGAAACGTGGGCCCCGCAGTCCTCGCCGTCGGCCGTCGTAGGGTCCACCGAAAGACCGAATTCATTCGCTCAAGTGAGGCTTTCACCGCGTAGTCCGCGTTCTGGTCGCCCCCGCTGATCAAGCATGAACCGACGCGGAATTCACCTGTGGATAACCTAAACGATCACTTATCTCGCTCTGTACGCTTAGAACATGTGTTCGAAGTATTGACGTTCGGGTCACGGGAGGTGCAGGTCGATGTGGGAGCGGTTCGACCGATTCGAGAGCTTGGGTGCCAATCATCCAGACGGCGAGGGCCAACCCAGCAGGTGCTCGGATCCGGCAGGCGACTGTGCTCATACCGCTGGGTCATGCCCGAGCGGCAAGCGTTGCGAAGGCTCAAGTCCGCCGCTCGCCAGTTCCGAGAAGGACAGTCCAGGGGAAGCCGGTCCGCAGAACCCCGCTTCGGCGGATGTGAGTCCACAGAACCCCGGTTCAGGAGGTGCCGGTCAACAGAACCCCGTTTCAGGGGATGCGGGTCCACAAAACCCCGGTCCAGGAGGTGCAGGTCAACAGAACTCCGGCTTAGGGGGAGCGGGTCCACAAACCCCCGTTTCAGTGGATGCGGCTCCACAGAAACCCGTTTCAGTGGATGTCGGTCCACAGAATGCCGGTCCAGATGGCGCCAGTCCGGCCAGCGGTCTGAAGGCCAGCGATCCAGATCCGAATGGGAATTCCCACCAGTCCGGTCTCGTTTCGTCCGCGAGTTCCACCTTCCCGAGGTTGACGATCAGCCGGGTTCCGGCGAACGCTCCGCCGGCTGATCCTCCATTCGAGGATGCCGGGCGAGATCCACAGCCCCGTGTGAAAAGAGACGGGAGTGCCTCGGGTTCAGGGGTCCTGGCGGATCTGTCTGATCACGCCTTGATCGAGGTGATCAAGGCTCGTGAGCGCCGGTGCTCGCGCGAAAGCGCTGAGGTGATCGACGCCTTGATGGAGTTCGCCCGGCGTCGTCCCGCCGATCCCACCGCAGTGGTGTCCGGAGCGAAGAACCTGGAGGTTGATGAGTTCGCCCATGACGAGATCTCTTGCGCACTGACTCTGACCTCGAACACGGCGCTCTACCGGCTGCATTTCGCCATCGACGTCAGCGAGCGGATCCCATCTGCGCTCGAGGCCATGCGTCGCGGGGAAATCGATCCCGGTCGACTGAAGGTCATCGAGCAGGAGACCGCCGGCCTGCCCGACGCTGAGGCCAACTACCTGGCCGAGGAGACCCTCGAAAGGATGCGTGAAACCCCGTGGACCACTGGGCAACTCCGGGCCAGGCTGCGTAAGCGAGTCCTCGGTCTGCGCTCGCGCACCGAGAACGAGGATGAGGCTCGGAAGAAGTCGCGCGCCGCGCATGGAGTGGAGATCCACGATCTCAGCGACGGTACCGCCCAGCTGACCTTGACTCTTAGCAGCGGTGCCGCAGCCGCTGCATGGGCCATTATCAACTCGGCCGCCTATCGAGCCAGAACTCCCGATGACAACCGAACCATCGGCCAGACCCGCGTCGACGCCTTCATGGACCTCATCCTCGGCCGCGTCCAGGACGCCTACGCCCAGCATGCTGCTGAACCCGAGCACAACGAGGAAGGCGCTCCCGACCACGGGGCAGACCCCGAAAGCCAGACGAACGCGAGCCAGTCCGCAGACCGGAGCCACTCGGCTAATGCCAGCCAACTCGCAAACCCGAGCCACTCGGCTAATGCCAACCAGCCCGCAAACCCGAGCGGAGGTGAACCGCGCACCGACCTGCGCAGAAGCAGTGGGGCGGCATGCAATCGGGGCGGTCTGCAGACCGTGGTCAACGTGACGATTTCATCTACCGAGTTCCTGAAACTCGCCCAACTCCAACCAGTCGGTGCCGCTGAGTCTGGAACCTTCGTGGCTCGAAAGTCGCCCAGCGCACCGTGTTCCTGTATGCCTAAAACGGATGAAAAGAATGGCAATGCAAGACGTTCAGAAGTCTCCGTACCGGGCGAAATCGACGGCCTCGGGGCAGTGCCCGGCTGGGTGATCCGTGATCTGGTGGCGGAGGTCAGTGCCCGACCGGGAACCGCCTTCCGAGCGGTGATCTACGATCCGGAAACTGGCGAGCTGAAGGCACTCAGCTCGAAGCGATATGTTCCGCCCGCCGCCCTCGCTGATCATGTCCGCCATCGCGATCGCACCTGCCGCTTCCCGGGATGTCGCCGTGTCGCCCGCCGCTGCGATGTCGACCACATCAAGGCCTGGGGCAAGGGTGGGGCGACAGCTGAGTGCAACTTGCAATGCCTCTGCAGGCATCACCATCGGCTCAAGCAAAACCCCGCCTGGACTATCCGGTATCGCGAAGGTATCGCCCGCTGGACGGCACCCACCGGTCATACCTACGCAAGCTGGCCCGCCGACTGGCGAGATCCACGCACCGATTGCCCGCCCGATGGGGTGCTGAACCTCGAGGAGCCTCAGGAGGGCTGGCCCCCCGATGGCCGCTGAGGCTATTCCGCTGGTGGACCTGTTCGTGGTTTGGGCCAGTTCGCCGTTGCGTCGTCGAGCACCTGACGATGGTCGCGTAGTTGGGTGCAGTTGGTTACTGTCCAGATGCTCCTTGTCCGGGCATGTCGTGCCGCGGATTCGTAGACTCGATCAGGCTCATCGATAGGCCGGAGGAACTCCTGTGCCCAAACCCGTCGTCCTCATTGCCGAGGAACTATCGCCCGCCACGATCGAAGCTCTGGGGCCCGACTTTGAGGTCCGGTTCTGCAACGGGGCCGATCGCGGAGAACTCCTGTCCAGCATTACGGACGTCGACGCGATCCTGATTCGGTCCGCCACCAAGGTGGATGCCGAGGTCCTGGCCGCGGCGGTGAAGTTGCAGGTGATCGCGCGGGCCGGGGTGGGCCTGGATAACGTCGACGTCCCGGCTGCCACCCAGGCTGGGGTGATGGTGGTGAACGCACCCACTTCGAACATCGTGTCCGCGGCCGAGCTGGCCGTAGCCTTGCTGCTGGCGACCGCCCGGCAGATATCGCAAGCCAGCGCTTCGTTGCGGGCCGGGCAATGGAAGCGCTCGTCGTACACCGGCGCCGAATTGTTCGAGAAGACGCTCGGGGTGGTCGGGCTGGGCCGGATCGGCGTCCTGGTCGCGCAGCGGCTCGCAGCGTTCGGGATGGACATCGTTGCTTATGACCCGTACGTGTCCACTGCTCGGGCAGGTCAGCTCGGTGTCCGCCTGGTCGGGTTGGACGAGTTGCTCGCCGTGAGCGACTTCATCACCGTGCATCTGCCGAAGACCCCGGAGACCATCGGCCTGATTGGCGAATCCCAGCTACGACTGGTGAAGCCGACCGTGCGGATCGTGAATGCCGCCCGCGGTGGGATCGTCGATGAGCACGCGCTCTACCACGCGCTCAAGGAAGGCCGGGTTGCCGCAGCCGGGCTTGACGTCTTCGCGACCGAACCCTGCACCGACTCGCCGTTGTTCGAGCTCGACTCCGTAGTGGCCACCCCGCACCTGGGCGCGTCCACCGATGAGGCGCAGGAACGGGCGGGTATCGCGGTGGCTCACTCGGTGCGACTGGCGCTGGCGGGGGATCTGGTCCCAGACGCGGTCAACGTCTCCGGTGGGGTGATCGCCGAGGAAATCCGGCCCGGTATCGCGCTAGCGGAGAAGCTGGGCCGGATCTTCACCGCGCTGGCCGCAGGGCTGCCGACACAGCTGGATGTCGAGGTGCACGGCGAGATCATCAGCCATGACGTCGGGGTGCTACGGCTTGCGGTGCTCAAAGGACTGTTCAGCGGAGTGGTGGAGGGGCAGATCTCCTACGTCAACGCGCCTGTTCTAGCCGCCGAGCACAACATCGAATCTCGGCTGTTGACCGATCCGGACAGCCCGCATTACCGGAACGTGGTGACCGTCCGGGGCACGCTCGTGGATGGCACGGTCCTCGCCGTCTCGGGCACGCTGACCGGTGCCAAGCAGGTCGAGAAACTGGTGGGGATCGACCATTACGACCTCGAGGTGCCGCTAGCCGATCACCTCCTGGTGCTGCGCTACACCGATCGGCCGGGCGTGATCGGTGCCCTTGGCCGGCTGCTCGGCGATGCCGGCGTGAACATCGCCAGCATGCAGGTGGGAAGAATCGAGGTCGGCGGTCCAGCGGTCAGTGTGCTGACGGTCGACGACGTCGCCCCGCAAGCGGTGATCGATCAGATCGTGCAGGAGGTCGGAGCCGAATCGGTCCGGCTAGTGACGCTGCGGGACTGAACCGGGGTGAAACAGTGAACGGGGTGGAGCAGTGAACGAGGTGGAACGGTGAACGGGGCGGAAAGAGGTGGAACGGTGAACGGGTCTCTGACGGGGGGAGCAGGCGTGCTGGGGGTAGCCGTTGCTGGGCCGAATTCGTACAGCGTTGAGGCGGGGGCCCAGGTCGCGGCGGGCGGCGGCAACGCGGTCGATGTTGCGCTGGCCGCGATGTTTGCGGCGCTGGTCACCGAACCGTCGATCGCCTCGTTCGGGGGCGGAGCCTTCATCACGGTCGCGCCGCCCGGAGGTGATCCGGTGACCATCGACGGGTCCGTGGCGATGCCGGGAATCGGTCTGCCCAAGGAGGCTTTCGGGCAGGGGATGGAAGCGCTGTACCTGGACTACGGCGGTGGTACCCATCTGGATGTCGGGTACGGGTCAGTGGCTGTCCCAGGCACTCTGCTCGCGCTCGAGCTGGCGCATCGCCGGTACGGCCGGGCTCCGTGGGCCGAAGTGGTTGAACTTGCAGCCGAGATGGCCCGTCGCGGCTTTCGGGTGGGGCGGGCGGCCGGTAACTACCTGGCATTTTCCGCAGGGCCGCTGTTCGGTCGGGATCAGGCGGCCCGCGAGGCGCTGACCGGCGAGAACGGTCAGCAGGTGACGACCGGCGACACGATGTGGATGCCGGAGCTGGGCGACTTCCTGGACCTAGTGATCAAGGAGGGCGCGGCGGCACTCCATCGCGGGGATGCCGGTCGGGAGCTGGTCGCCGAGATGGCCAGGCATGGCGGGTTGATCACCGCCGCCGATCTCGCCACGTATCAGCCGATCGTGCGGCGCTCGCTGCGGGCGCGAATCGGTGGATGGCAGTGGGCAACGAATCCGGCGCCGGCTGTTGGCGGGCCGGTGCTCGCCGCGATGCTGCAGTTGCTCGCGCCTAACGCGACTTCTGACCGGGTGGGGCTTGCTGAGCTGATCGCCGTCCAGCGGGCGGTGCTCTCGTATCGAGTACGGCACCTCGACATGGCCACCGACCGGATCGCCGCGGCCGAGGAGATGCTCGCGGGGATCATGGACGGCGGTCCGGGGTGGCTCAGCGGGTCGCCGTCCACCGTGCAGGTGTCGTCGGTGGACGGCGACGGGCTGGCCTGCTCGGTGACAGCCTCGTCCGGCTACGGGGCCGGAGTCAGTGCTCCGGGGACCGGGATCTGGCTGAACAACTGCCTGGGCGAGCGGGAGCTCAACCGCCTTGGCCCGCACGCGCTGACGCCGGGCGAGCGACTGGTTTCGAACATGGCGCCAACGGTGGGCCGGCATGACGACGGTCGGGTGCTCGCGATTGGGAGCCCGGGGGCCGATCGGATCGCGACCGCGGTACTCCAGGTGGTTCTCGCGCTGCTGGCAGGAGATCCGCTTACCCGGGCGATCGAGCTGCCTCGGGTGCACGTCAGCTGCGATGAGCGGGGCACTCCGACCGTCGTCGAGTACGAGGCCGACCTCGATGAGCAGGATGTGCTGAACGAGAGTCTCTCGGGGGGCTTGCCGTGGCGCCGACATCCGTCCGCTGCGATGTTCTTCGGTGGTGTCGCCGCAGCGCTGCGGGGTGCGGACGGGCGTCTGGAGGGTGCTGCGGACGGGCGGCGCGAGGGTGCCGTCGCCGTCCTTGGTTGAGCGCCGTCCTTGGTTGAGCTGCCTTGGTTGAGCTGCCTTGGTTGAGCGTTTCTCAGTGGGTGGTGACGGGGGTCCGGTGCCGCGGGCTGCGCTGGGCGGGAACCTGGCTGACGGGGCCGGCCGGCTTCGGAGCCGATCCAACGCGGTTGAGCACCAGGTTGGCGAGGACGATCAAAACCGTGCTGGTCAAGAGCGTCGCGCCAATGACGGTGAGCATCTGGGCAAGAGTCGGAACGCTGAGCATCGGGTGCTCCTTCATGAGAGTGAGTCGGCAGTGGATCTGCGACTGCAACTATGACAACGCACATTGGTAAGGTTTGCTACCGCAGCAGTCGGTGAGCCTGATCACGGAGGGGTGACGGGTACCACTCGGGCCGGTTTCGGGTCTTCTCGCCCGTCTTCGGCGTCTCGCTATTTGGGATGAGGGGATCGGCATCCGGACGACGTGACTAGAATCGTGCTCATGACCACGTCGAACTCACCGCGTGCCATCCGGCTGGCCGTCATCCCTGGTGACGGGATCGGTCCTGAGGTGGTAGCCGAGGGCCTGCAGGTCCTGCGTGCTGCGGCGGGTTCCGAAGCGGTCATCGAAACCACCGAGTACGACCTCGGTGCTCGCCGGTGGCACGCCACTGGCGAGACGCTCCCCGACTCCGTGCTCGCCGAGATCCGGCAGCACGACGTGATCCTGCTCGGTGCCATCGGTGATCCCGGTGTGCCGAGTGGAGTGCTGGAGCGGGGGCTCCTGCTGCGCCTGCGGTTCGAACTGGACCACTACATCAACCTCAGGCCGGCGCGGTTGTACCCGGGCGTCACCTCGCCGCTCGCCCCGCACGTCATCGGTGATCGTGAACTCGACTTCGTCGTGGTCCGCGAGGGCACCGAAGGGCCGTACGTGGGCAACGGTGGCGCGGTGCGCACGGGTACCCCGCACGAGATCGCCACCGAAGTCAGTATCAACACCGCCTACGGCGTCGAGCGGGTGGTTCGGGATGCGTTCGCCCGGGCCTCGAACCGGCCCCGCCGCAAGCTCACCCTGCTGCACAAGCACAACGTGCTCACCCACGCCGGCCATCTCTGGCGGCGCACGGTCGAGCGGGTCAACGCTGACTTCCCCGAAGTCACGGCGGACTACCTGCATGTCGATGCGGCGACCATTTTCCTGGTCCAGGACCCGACCCGGTTCGACGTCATCGTCACCGACAACCTGTTCGGCGACATCGTCACCGACCTGGCCGCGGCTATCGCCGGCGGAATCGGTCTGGCGGCGTCCGGAAATATCAACCCGGACCGGACTGTCCCGAGCATGTTCGAACCGGTGCACGGCTCCGCCCCGGACATCGCCGGTCAGCAGAAGGCGGACCCCACCGCCACCGTGCTCTCCATCGCCATGCTGTTGGAACACATCGGCCTGGACAAGGCGGCCCAGCGAGTCGAGCAGGCGGTCGCTGCCGACCTGCTTTCGCGGGCCACTGGCGACCAGCGAGTACCCAGGTCGACAGCGCAGATCGGTGAGGCAATCGCCTCCCGACTGAGCGACTGACGGCGTCTCGCCCGGTTCATACCGCGGCTCGACCCGCTGTCGTTCGTTGCGCTGATACGGTCCCCAACAGAGCCCGTACCGGTGGATCGACCGGTGACGTCAGGGAGTATCGCGATGACCGCCCAGCCAAGCACGAACCAACTCAACTTCAACATCACCCAGAACCCGAACCCGATCTCGGTCGAACGCCGGAGCGAGATCTTCGCTGCGCCCGGGTTCGGCAAGTACTTCACCGACCACATGGTGACGATCACCTGGTCCGAGGGCGTCGGTTGGCATGACGCCGAGGTGATCCCGTACGGCCCGATCGCGATGGATCCGGCCGCCGCCGTGCTGCACTACGCGCAGGAGATTTTCGAAGGGCTGAAGGCCTTCCGGCACGCCGATGGCTCGGTCTGGGCCTTCCGGCCCGAGGCCAACGGAGCCCGGCTGGCCAAGTCCGCCCGTCGGCTCGCGCTGCCGGAACTGTCGGTCGAGGACTTCCTTGCCTCGATCGAGGTGCTGGTGCGCACCGACGTCGACTGGGTTCCCTCCGGTGGCGAGGCCAGCATGTACCTGCGGCCGTTCATGTACGCGTCGGAGGTCTTCCTCGGAGTGCGCCCGTCGGCCGAGGTGAAGTACATGGTGATCGCCTCGCCGGTCGGGTCCTACTTCAGCGGCGGGATCAAGCCAGTGTCGATCTGGCTGTCCACCCAGTACACCCGGGCCGCCCCGGGCGGCACCGGCGCGGCCAAGTGCGGCGGCAACTACGCCGCCAGCCTGGCCCCGATGGTGGAGGCGTCTGAGCGCGGCTGCCAGCAGGTCTGTTTCCTGGACGCGGCCGAGCAGCGCTGGGTCGAGGAACTCGGCGGGATGAACCTGTACTTCGTGCACGCCGACGGCAAACTCGTCACCCCGGAGCTGACCGGCACGATCCTGGAGGGCGTCACCCGCTCCTCGATCATGGAATTGGCCAAGGAACTCGGGCTGGAGGTCGAGGAGCGCAAGGTCTCGATCGACGACTGGCGGGATGGCGTCGCCTCCGGCCAGATCACCGAGGTTTTCGCCTGCGGTACGGCGGCGGTGATCACCCCGGTCGGGCAGTTGGTCTGGGACGGCGGGTCCGTCGGTGACCCGGATGCCGAGCCTGGGGAGATCACGATGAAGATCCGCCAGGTGCTGGTCGACATCCAGTACGGCCGGGCACCGGATACCCACGGTTGGATGCGTCGCCTGGCCTGACCCGATGAGCGGCTGAGCTGGTGTGAAGGATGAGCACCTCGGGTGGGACTTGGGTGAACGCGCTGCTTTTCGCGGCGTCCATCATCCTGGCCGTCCAGGTCGGGGCTGCTCTGCTGGGCGGGCGTCGTCCCACCGTGACGGCGACGGCAGTCGGACTGTGGCTGTTGGTCGCCGTCCCCTCGGTGTTGCAGTTCCCGTTCCCGGTGCTGCTCACCTCGCTGCGCCGGGATCCGAACCTGATCCGCCACCAGGGTCAGATCTGGCGGGTGCTGACCTCGGTGGTGGTGCAGGACGGCGGTGTGCCCGGCACCGTGTTCAACCTTGTGATCCTGGCAGTGGTGGCGGGTTTCGCGGTGGCGGTCTGGGGGTCGGTGCTGGCCCCGATCTGCTTTCTCCTGGCCCACCTGGTCTTCAACACAGCGGCGGTGTTCCTGTCCCCGGACGTCGGGGCCGGGAACTCCGGCGCGACCCTCGGCCTGGGTGCGTCGATGGCAGCACTGGCGGTGCTCAGCCGATCCGAGACCGCGCTGCGGTGGCGGGCCCTCGGCGTCCTCGGGGTGGGCATCGCCCTGGCGGCGATCGGTGACGCACACGGGATTGCCGTGCTCGGCGGGCTGATTATCGGGGCGCTGATGGCGTCGGCCACCGGCAGGGCAGGGAATCTGTGGCAGACTCGTGGTCATCATGTACCGGGCTGAGATCATTATCGGCTGGCACGTCGGCACCGTCTGAGGTCGCTTCACCCTCAGCACCGCCGACGTGCAGACCTCTCGCGACCAGCGAGGGGTCATTTTTTATGCAGGAATTTCATGCAGGAGAGCGAAATGCCGGAACCGACGCTATTTCAGGTGTACGACACGACGCTGCGCGATGGTGCGCAGCAGGAAGGGCTGAGCCTGTCCGTCCAGGACAAGCTGGTGATCGCCGGGCATCTCGACGATCTCGGTGTCGGATTCATCGAAGGCGGCTGGCCGGGCGCGATTCCGAAAGACACCGAGTTCTTCCGCCGGGCCGCGACCGACCTGACGCTCAAACAGGCCACTCTGGCGGCGTTCGGCGCTACTCGAAAGGCCGGTACGGCGGTCCACCAGGACCCGCAGGTACAGGCTCTCGTCGATTCGCTGGCCCCGGTGGTGACGCTGGTTGCGAAGAGCGACATCCGGCACGTGGAGCGGGCATTGCGCACCACTCCGGCAGAGAACTTGCGCATGATCACGGACACCGTCGAGTATCTGCGCGAGCAGGGTCGCCGGGTGTTTCTTGATGCCGAGCACTTCTTCGACGGGTACCGCTTCGACCCGGCCTATGCGCTCGAGGTCGTCCGGGCGGCGATCGGCGCCGGCGCCGAGGTGGTGGCCTTGTGCGACACCAACGGTGGGATGCTGCCGAACCAGGTGGCGGACGTGGTGCACGCCGTCCGAGCCGCCTCCGGTGCCGCGCTCGGCATCCATTGCCACAACGACACCGGTTGCGCAGTGGCGAATTCGCTGGCCGCGGTGGACGCCGGTGCGATCCAGGTGCAGGGAACGCTGAACGGGTACGGCGAGCGGACCGGCAACGCCGACCTGATCACCATCCTCGCCGACCTCGAGCTGAAGCGTGATCAGCTGGTATTGCCGCCCGGGAGGCTGCGAGAAGCCACCCGGATCGCCCACGCCGTCAACGAGATCGCCAACGTGACGCCGTACTCGCGGCAGCCGTACGTCGGTTCCTCAGCGTTCGCGCACAAGGCCGGCTTGCACGCCAGCGCGATCAAGGTCGACCCCGATCTCTATCAGCACACGGATCCGGCTGGGGTCGGTAACGACATGCGGATGCTGATCTCGGACATGGCCGGGCGGGCCTCGATCGAGCTGAAGGGCAAGGAACTCGGCTTCGATCTGTCCGGCGACCGGGAGCGGCTCGGGCGGGTCGCGGACCGGGTGAAGGAGATGGAGGCGCAGGGGTACACCTTTGAGGCGGCCGACGCCTCGTTCGCGCTGCTGCTGCACGAGGAGGTTTACGGGTTCCGGCCCAGCTACTGTGACGTCGAAAGCTGGCGGGTGATTACCGAATCCCGGCCCGGGACGGCGGAGGCAGTATCCGAGGCCACTGTGAAGCTGGTCGCCGGTGGTCAGCGGCAACTCGCGACGGCCGAGGGAAATGGCCCGGTCAGCGCGCTCGACCATGCCCTGCGTACCGCGCTGCTGCCGGTCTATCCGGAGCTGGAGCGAATCAAGCTCTCCGACTACAAGGTCCGGATCGTGGACGCCGCGACCGGCACCGACGCCGTCACTCGGGTGCTGATCGAAACCAGCGGTGCCTCCACTGTCTGGGAGACGGTCGGCGTCGGTGCCAACATCGTCGAGGCATCGTGGGCGGCGCTCCTCGACGGCCTGACCTACGGCCTGCTCGCGCTCAATGTTCCGCGGCGGTAACCGTGAGCGGGATGATCGCGTAGCTGGCGGTGGCCGGATCGGCAACCCCGAAGCGGGCATTCACCGCCCAGAGCGTGCGGCCGACCAAGGTGGCGGTGGACGGCACGTCCAGGGCCGGTGAGGTCAGCGGATCGGTCCAGGTCGCCGTCCATCCGGCCGCGTTGCGGCAGAGTTTCAGCACGGAGACCTCCTGCTGACCGCTGCCGCGCACCACGTACAGGATGCGTCCGGAACGTTCGAGGCCGTCGCCGCCGGTGATCCCCGGCCCGCCTGCTGGCCCGCCGGTCACTGGGATCGCGGCGGCCACGCCGGTTTCGGGGTCGACCTGCCAGAGGCCACCGGCGGTGCTGTGATCCAGGACCAGTGAGCCGTCCGGCAGCGTGCGAATCCCGTTCGCCCGGTTGCCTGCCTCCGGGGTCGGCCAGGCGCCAGTGAGCGGTAGCTGGGTCTGCTCGCCGGCGGGTCGGCCATGGCGGTCGAGCGGCACTCGGGTCAGCCGGTCCACCCGGGAATCGGTGATCCAGAGCGCCTTCCGGGTGATCACCAGATCGTTCAGGAACACCGCGTCGGGGACGACGATTCGCTGCTGGAGCGTGCCGGTCCGAGCATCTACGGCGAGCACGATCCCGGTGCTGTCGTCCTGACCGACGACCCAGAGCAGGCCGGATCGCGGGTCCCACTGCATCCCGCGCAGGGCTCGGCCGGTTACTCCGGCCAGCAGTTGGCGCCCGGTGCCGCGGCTCAGATCGCCGGTCCAGATCCGGCCGTCTGCCAGGGAACCGGTGTAGTAGGTGTCGCCGGGGCCGGAAGTCACCCCCTCCGGGCGGAACCCAGTGGGTAGCGCCACTGGCTCGGCCTGCGCGGTTGTGGAGTGCGCGATGGCGGAATGTGCGTCCGTGGTGTGCGCGACTGCGGTGCTGGGGAGGATGGTACTTATCAGGACGAGGCCGGTGCCGGCGATGCCAAGGCGGCTCCTGAGGGCTGGAACTCGGCTGGGGGCTGAGGTTCGGCTCATGGGAAAGCCTTACCTGGCCTGGCGGCCCGGCGCGACTCGACCCAGGGCGACCCAGTGGTTGACTCGCTACGGGTTGGGTGACTTTGGAAGACAAGTTTTCTTGACTTTGTGACAAGAAAACTTTACTTTTTACCCGTGGGAAGATCACCAACAACGGACGTCGAGTCGAATCGGGTGCGCCAGGTGCGCGTCGGGTCCGGGCTGACCCAAGCGCAGTTGGCGGAAGCGGTCGGCGTCAGCCGGCAGACCGTGAACGCGCTGGAGGCCGGGAATTACGCGCCGTCGGTCTATCTCGCGCTACGAGTAGCCGCCGTACTGGCCACGACAGTAGAAGAACTTTTCACGGTCGGGCCAACCACCGATCCCAACAACGCGCACACCCCGGAGGAACGATGACCCCGTCGGACGACACCTTTACTCGCGCCACCAGCACAGTCGCAGACTTCGACTCCCCGTTCTACGCCGAGGAGCGGCAGCGGGATGTCTGGAACGAGGCTTCGGCGGTCGGTTTTCAGAGCATGCTCTGGGGTGGCCTCGGCCTGGCCTGCGCGATGACCTGGATCGGTGGTGAACCGCAGGTCGGCTGGGCCATGGGATTGCTCGCGCTGATCGCGGCGGCCAGTTGGCTGACCGTGATTCATGCCAACCGGCTCGGCGTCACCGGCCGGGAGAACGTCCGGCTGAACCGGCCCCGGACCTACCTGTTCGCGGCGCTCTATCTGAGCACCCTGGTCGGGATGGTGGTGCGTTCGGACGTCGAGGTCTCGCCGTCCTCCATCGCCGGTCTGGTGGTCGGGGTGGCGCTTGTCCTGGTTGGGATCGTCGTGGCAGGGCGCCGGAATCAATCCGGAGATTGAGCCCCTACGATTGCGCACTCCACCACAACTGACCGGTACGTCCCCATTCCCGAAAGGCTTCACGATGACTGACAACACGACCGGGCCTCGCTCCAAGCCCGCCCTGAGCAACACCAACCTGACTGCCGTGCTCGCCACCCTGACGGGCTGCGAGGTTATTGTGATCGGCAGCGATCTCAGCGATGGCGTGCGGTTCGGTCTGGGTGGCCTGGTGGCGGTGGCTCTGGTCGCGGCGGTGTACCAGCTAGGCCGGAACCGAGCCGCCCAGCGGGCGACAGACGGCGAGTAACCGCTCGCGCACCTGCTGCCCCAGCACGGCGATCTCCCGTTGAGCGGCGACGTATTCGGCCTTGCCGTCAGCGGTTTCGATCCGCACCGGTTGATAACCGAGGTCGCTCAGGTCGTACGGCGAGGCCCGCATATCGAGCTCGCGAGTGCGCCGGGCCAGCCGGAAGCAGTCCAGGGTGAGCTCGCCGGGGATCGCGGGGGACAGCTTGTACGCCCACTTGTAGAGATCCATCGTGGCGTGCAGGCACCCCGGTTGCTCCAGGGCCACCTGATCGGTCCGGGTCGGTTGCAGCAGGTTGAGCGGTCGCGCGGGCTCGGTGAAGAACCGGAAGGCGTCGTGGTGGGTGCAGCGGATGCGGTGCTCTTCGACCACCGCATCGGTGCCTGTCGCCCCGAGCCGCAGCGGCCGGTCCGCGTGCCGCACCTGCTCGGCGTCCTGGCGGTAGACCATCGCCCACTCGTGCAGGCCGAAGCAGCCGAGCTGGGCGGGCCGGGCCGCGGTGGCGGTCAGCAGGTCCACCACATGCTGCACGGCGCTGCCGCGGCGGGCCAGAAAGGCATCGACGTCTAGCGTGACGGCCTCGCCTGAGGGTTCCAGCACGTGCTCGCGCCAGGTGAGTCGTTCGCGGGCGGCCGGCCCGGCCAGCGCGACCCCGGCGCCGGGATGCCAGCGACGTAGCTGAGCCGGACGAAACGAGTAGTAGGTGAACAGAAAATCCTCGACCGGGTGTGGTCGGCGCCGTTCGGCTCGCTCCCGGTGGCCGGACAGTAACTCGTCGACCTGCTGTTGATGGCGCTCCTGCCGGGCCAGCCAGACGGCTTCGGGCAGCACCGTGACAGACACCCGAACAGTTTATCCGGGAGCTCAGGGATAGGCTGCGCACCGTGCGTATAGCGAGATTCACCAACGGCGAAGATCCCAAGTATGCGGTCGTGGAGGGGGAGCCCGGTGCGGAGATGCTGGCCGTCGTCACCGGTGACCCGCTCTTCCAGGTCGTCCAGCCGACGGGTGAACGGATCCCCCTGGAGAGCGTTCGGCTGCTGGCGCCGGTAATTCCGCGCAGCAAGGTGGTCGCGGTCGGTCGGAACTACGCCGACCACGCTGCGGAATTGGGCAACGAGGTGCCGCCGGAGCCGCTGCTGTTCTTCAAGCCGAACACCTCGGTGATCGGCCCGGGCGACCCGATCGCGCTGCCCCGGCAGTCCAGCAACGTGCACTACGAAGGCGAACTGGCGATCGTGATCGGTCGGCTGTGCAAGGACGTCCCGCTGGAGCGGGTTTCCGAAGTCGTCCTCGGCTACACGATCGCCAACGACGTGACCGCTCGGGACCTGCAGAAGAGCGACGGACAGTGGGCTCGGGCCAAGGGTTTCGACACGTTCTGCCCGCTCGGGCCGTACCTGGTCACCGATCTGGATCCGGCCGACCTGAAGCTCACCACCCGGCTGAACGGCAAGACCGTCCAGGACGGGCGCACCTCACAGCTGATTCATGACATCCCGGCGATCGTCGCCTATGTCTCCGCCGCGTTCACCTTGCTGCCCGGTGACGTGATTCTCACGGGGACACCGGCCGGGGTGGGGCAGATCGTTGAGGGAGACCGGGTCGAGATCGAGATCGAGGGCATCGGCACCCTCAGCAACCCGGTCGTCAGCCTGGATTAGCCCTTCTAGTGATTAGCCCTTCTAGTGATAGCGCTGGGCCGGGACCAGGCGGCCTTCGCGGGCGGCCAGCCACTCCTCGAAGTCGCTGAGCGGCATCGGGGCGGCCAGGTAAAAGCCTTGCATGTTCTCGCAACCGAGGCGTTCCAGCTCCTGCCAGGTCGCCAGATCCTCGACTCCCTCGGCCACCACCACCAGGCCGAGGTTGCTGCCGAGGTCGACGACGGAACGGACGATCGCGGCGTCTTCGGGTGAGGTCAGCATCGCCATCACGAAGCTCTTGTCGATCTTGACCTCTTTGACCGGTAGCTGGCGCAGATAGGACATCGACGAGTAGCCGGTGCCGAAATCATCCAGGGACAGCCCGACTCCGAGGGTGTTCAGCCGGTCGAGCACCTCACCGGTGCGGGTCGGATCCTTGATCACGGAACTCTCGGTGATCTCCAGGATGAGTCCTTCGGCGGGTACCCCGTGCCGGTTCAGCAGCGATTGAACGCCCTCCACGAGTTCGTCGTTGAAGTTGCTCCGGGCGGACAGGTTCACCGACATCGTCAGTCGGATGCCTTCGCGTCGCCAGCGCCCGGCCGCCGCCAGCGCCTGCTCCAGGACCTCGTCGGTGAGCTGGCGAATCAGGCCGCTGCGCTCGGCGAGCGGGATGAAGCTGTCCGGAAAGAGCAGCCCGTGCCGCGGATGCCGCCAGCGCACCAGGGCCTCGACGCCGAGTACCCGGCCGGTCCGCAGCGACGCCTGGGGTTGGACGTAAACCTCCAGCTGGCCACTGGAAATGCCGGCCCGCAGTTCCGCGGTCAGGGCCAGCCGCTCGGGGGATTCGCTGACGTCCAGGCCGGCCTCGTAGATGTGCAGCCCGCTGCCGGAGTTCTTGGCGTCGTACATCGCGGCGTCGGCGCGCTTCATCAGGGTGTGCCCGTCCAGGCCGTGCAGCGGCGCGACCGCGACTCCGATCGAGACCCCCACCTCGACGTCCACCCCCTCGATGCCGACCGGGCGTTCCAGGGCCTCCCGGACGTGGGCGGCGACGTCCAGCGCGCCGGTGATGGTGTCCACTTGGGGGAGTACGGCAGCGAATTCGTCCCCGCCGAGCCTGGCCAACAGCCCTCGCCCGGCCAGCACATCGGCCATCCGCTGCCCGATCTCCTGCAGCAGCAAGTCTCCGAGCTGGTGCCCGAAGGTGTCGTTGACCTGCTTGAAGCCCACTAAGTCCATGATCATCACGGTCAGTCCCGGGGACCGCCCGGCCCGGACGTCGCCGAGCGCCTCGACCATTTCCTGATTCAGCATGGTCCGGTTCGGGAGCCCGGTCAGGCCGTCGTGCAGGGCGTCGTGCCGAAGCCGGTCGACCAGGCGGCCGTTCTGCAATGCCATGCTGGCGTGGTTCGCCACGGTCATCAGCAGTTGGACGTCGTCCTGATCGAAACTGCGGACCTCGCCCATCCGGTCACCGACCAGGACCGTGCCGACGATCCCGGCTTCGCCGCGTAGCGGCACCAGGACGGCGTCGCGCAGGTCGCGGTGGGCAAGGAACCTGCGGCCCACCCGGCCGCCTCGCGGCATCAGCAAGGGCGTTCCGCCGCGGATCACGGTGGCCCATACCTCCTCGGCGGCGTCCCGCTCGGACAGCCGAGTCCGGCGCAGCTTGCCGCCGGCGCCATCGGTGTCGATCCGCAGCGGCTGGTGGTCGGAGTCCGAGGAAACGAAGATCACTTCGGCGTACTCGGCGCGCAGTACCTCGCGAGCGTGCTGCAGCACTCCGGTGAGGATCTCGTCGACCTCCGGGGTGCTGCTCACGGCGTGGCTGAACCGGTAGAGCCGTTCCAGGCTGAGGTGCCGCTCGGACAGGCCGCTGTAGGCCCGGTAGCCGAACAACAGCAGGGCCATCGCCACCACCAGCGGCCCACCGGCCATCGGTCCCTGAGCCAGCGCGTGCACCCCGACCAGCGCGACCACGGCGACGAAGGTCGCGCTCAAGGTGCCCCGGAGCGGCTCGATCAAGAAGTCGCGCCGGTGCACCTCGCCGTCCACCAGGGCGATCACCGCAGTGACCGCCAGCGAGGCCAGCAGTGCCGCCGCGACCGCGGCGCCGATCGCGGCCAGCCAGGCAACCGGGCCGAGGGCGACATCGGTGTCCCGGACGGTGTGGAAGACCAGCAGGGACAGCGTCGACTCGGCGAAGAAGAGGCCGGCGTTGAAGGACACCTTGACCAGGCTCTGCCGGCGCCACAGCAGGAAGGCCAGCAGGGTGCCGACCGCGCGGCCGATCACGAAGTCGGTCGGGGTGCTGAAGAACAACCCGATCACGATGGCGATCTCGCTCAGTGAGATCGCGTGCGCTTCGCGCCGGACCTGGATGTGCAGCACGACCATCTCGCAGACGCCGGCCAGCAGCGCCAGCATCCACCAGTCCAGCCGGGTTGATCCCGGGCCGCCTCCGCTGGCCTGCCGGGCCACCGGAAGCGCCCACAGGCCGGCTCCCATGATCACCAGCGTGAGACTGACGGCCACCACCCGGACAGAGGTCATCTGGCGGCGGACGGAGGACACGTTCGGAGTATCGGCAGCAGACAGGGCCGACGAAACCGGAATCAGCGGAAAATCGAGAGCCGGAAACCCAGCAGCCGGTATCTGACCCACTGTCATCTCCAGCACCGCCCTTCGGGTCCTCGTCAGCTGCTTGATGGCTCTGTGTCGATTGCTCTGTACTGTCCGTTCTCCTAAGGTGCCGCACGGTTGGAGCCCTACGGTCGGGTACCGCGAGATCAATTCCAGCTGCTGCTGGACCAGGTCGCGCCTACCCAGGACCTGCCTGACCAGGAACTGTTCACCCAGGCCGAGCCGACCCAGGCCCCATTCACCCAACTGCGGCCGACCCAACTGCGGCCGCTCCAGCCGGCTCCGGCCCAGGAGGGCGCGGTCCAGGTGGCGCTCGCCCAGTCGCCCTTGCTGTTGAACCCGCCGCCGGTCCAGACGTTGCCGCGCCAGCTACCGGCCTTCCACGCGGTTCCGGCCAGGGCCGAGGGTGCCCAGCTGGCCGCGTTCCAGGGTGCGCCGAAGATGTCCTTCTCGCCGGTCAGCAGCAGCTCGGTGGTCGCGACGGTGGTCTTGGTGCTGGTCGTGGTCCCGCCGGTGACCAAGTGCGAGCCGCCGCGGGCCAACTCCAGGCTGCCGGTCCCGGTGCCCCACGAGGCACCCTTCGCCGGTGGCACCGTGGTCGGCAGCGAGTTGCCCCTGGTCAGGGTGAACGCCGATCGGGCATTCGTCAGACCGGCGCCCCGGTTCTTGGCGGTGCCCTTGGGTAACGGGGTGGCGGACTGGGTAATTGCCCACTTGACCTGGTCCGGGGTGAGCTTCGGGCGTGCCTGCAGGAGCAGGGCGATCGCGCCGGAGGTCACGGCGGTGGCCTGAGAGGTGCCGCTGCCGCGCAGGAAGCGAGTGCCGACGACGGCGGTCGGGTTGGCCAGATCCACCACGCTGCCGGGCACCCGCAGGCCGAGCACGTGGGTGCCGGGCGCAGTGACGTCCACGTGTCGCTTGTCGGTTCCTCGATTGGAGAAGTCCGGAATGGTGTCGTCCAGCGTACTGATCGTGCCGTTCGGATCCTCGGCACCGACCGCGATCACGTTCGGGTCCTGCGCCGGGTTCGCCAACTCCACCTTGCTCGTACCGTCGTTCCCGGCCGCCACCACGACCACGATTCCCTTGCGCCAAGCGGCTTCCACCGCGTACGTCAGCGGGTCAATGGTGTAGGCCTGCGTGGAAGCGCTCCCGTAGGACAGGTTTATCACCCGGATGTTCAGGCCTTTGTCGTGCGCGTGTTGGGTGGCCCAGCCGATCGCGGCGATCACCTGGGAGACGTCGGCCGCGCCGTCCGTCACCCCGACCTTGAGGTTGATCACCCGAGCGTCCGGGGCGACTCCCAGGTAGCCGCCGCTGGTCGCCGAGTAGCCGGCCGGGGTAGACGCGACGTCCCGGCCGGCGATGATGCTGGCCATATGGGTGCCGTGGCCGTAGCTGTCCCGGTAGCGCAGGTCGGTGGACATCTGATCGGTCGACAGGTCCGGACCGTTCACCACGTTCCCGCTGCTCAGCCCGGTGACCTTGGATACGCCGGTGTCGATCAGGGCGACGTCCACACCCTTGCCGGTCCAGCCGGCCGACCACATCGAACGGGCGCCGACCAGGGCGGTGATCTGGTTCAGGGAGCCGGTGTCGGTCAGGTCGTAGCCAAGGGCCTGCGAGAAGCTGCTGGTGCTCGCCCCGGCCGGGCCGGCGGTGGCGATCCCGATACCTGCGCCGGTCAGGGTGAGCAGGGTGACCAGTGCGGTGAAGCGCTGACTCAAGGGCCTGGTCCGTGGGGTGATGCTCACGCCGCCTCTTCCGTGAATGTATTCGTGCGATCACCCAAGGTGATGTTCGATGTCCTCAGAATCGGTGACGGCGGGTACCGCGCGTCAGGGCCGGACGGGTGGTAGCGCAGGCAATCGGATGAATTAGCTCACGCACGGTGAGCGGCGGCGGGGGCCGCGGTCGGCTGGATAGGCTGGTCGCATCATGTCGAGCACAGAACTCACCCCCAGTCAGAACGCCCAGGTCACCCACCCTTCACCGGGTGCGGTGCGGGTTCGTTTCTGCCCGTCCCCGACCGGAACGCCGCACGTCGGCCTGATCCGGACCGCCCTCTTCAACTGGGCTTATGCCCGGCACACCGGTGGCAGCCTGGTGCTGCGGATCGAAGACACCGACGCCGCCCGGGACAGCGAGCAGAGCTATCAGCAACTGCTGGAAGCGCTGCGTTGGCTCGGCATCGACTGGGACGAAGGGGTCGAGATCGGTGGCCCGCACGCGCCCTATCGGCAGTCTCAGCGCAGCGGGATCTACGCGGAGGTGATCGAGAAGCTGGTGGCCGGCGGGTACGTCTACGAGTCCTTCTCGACGCCGGCCGAGGTCGAAGCCCGGCACAAGGCCGCCGGGCGGGACCCGAAACTCGGCTACGACAACGCCGACCGGGCGACCACACAGGACGAGAAGGCCGCGTTCCGGGCCGAGGGCCGGTCCCCGGTGCTGCGGCTGCGGATGCCCGACACCGAGATCGGTTTCGACGACCTGGTCCGCGGTCAGGTCACCTTCCCGGCCGGCAGCGTCTCCGACTTCGTCGTCGTTCGCGCCGACGGTAGCCCGCTGTACACGCTGGTGAATCCGGTGGACGACGCGCTGATGGGGATCACTCACGTGCTCCGCGGTGAGGACCTGCTGTCCTCGACGCCGCGCCAGCTGCCGCTCTGGCAGGCGCTGGTGGATCTCGGCTACGCGGCGGCCCTGCCGCGCTTCGGGCACATGCCGTACGTGATGGGGGAGGGCAACCGGAAGCTCTCCAAGCGCGACCCGGAGTCGGATCTCTTCCTGCATCGGGCCCGCGGATTCATCCCGGAAGGGCTGCTGAACTACCTGGCGCTGCTCGGCTGGTCGATCGCCGAAGACCGGGACATCTTCACGATGACCGAAATGATCGCCGCCTTCGACATCGCCAACGTGAACGCAAACCCGGCTCGGTTCGACCTGAAGAAGGCCGAGGCGATCAATGCCGAGCACCTGCGTCGGCTGGCCCCGGAGGACTTCGCCGGCCGGCTGCTGGCCCCCTTGCAGCTCGCCGGGTTGCTACCGGAGCAGCCCACTCCCGAGCAGGTCGACCGGTTGAACGCGGGCGCCGCCTTGATCCAGACCCGGATTCAGTTGCTCGGCGAAGCCCCGGTGATGCTCGGCTCGCTGTTCGTCGCCGACGACGCCCTGGTGATCGAGGACGACGCGCTGGCAACCGTGACCAAGGACGTCGCGCAGTCGCGCGCGGTGCTGGCGGCGGCGATCGAGGTACTGACCGCCGGCGGCGACTGGAATGCCGCCGCGCTGGAGGCCGGATTGCGCTCGGCGGTGGTCGAAGGGCTCCAGATCAAGCCCAAGTTCGCTTTCGGGCCCTTGCGGGTGGCGATCAGTGGACGTCGGATCTCACCGCCGCTGTTCGAGTCGATGGAGATCATCGGAAGGGAATCGACGCTGGTCAGACTGGGTGCGCTGGATGCTCGGCTGGCCGCGTCGTGAGCTCGCGAGCGGGTTGATCGGCGCTTCGGCGGGCGGCGGGCCGGGATCTGATTTGGGTGCCGCCCCCGCCGACCGCTAATATCTCCGATGGGTCGCTACCTGCGGCTGTCGGCACGTCCGACAGACCACGGGTGTTACCCCCATGGGGTATGGTGTAATTGGCAGCACGACTGATTCTGGTTCAGTTAGTCTAGGTTCGAGTCCTTGTACCCCAGCGGCCTGCTTCTCCTCGGAGATGCTCGGCTGTGGCCCCGTTGTGTAGCGGCCTAGCACGTCGCCCTCTCAAGGCGGTAGCGCGGGTTCGAATCCCGTCGGGGCTACCCGAAATGGACGGCCCTCGACCGTAAGGTCGGGGGCCGTTGCGGTGTCCGGTACTCTCTGTCGGCCCGCGAGTACAGCCAACACTTGCGGAGCATTTCCTGAACCACGGAGGGGAACGTCATGACGGCGCAGATCGGCCTATTGGTCCGGGAGTTGCTGGCAGGAGACCTGCAGGCCTACCCGGAGCGGACCGCTGCCCTCGACGAGCCGGGCTGGAACGCCTTCGGTGAGATCGTCGGAGCGGCCTTCTACTCCGCCGTGGGGCAGCGCTTCGGTTCGAGCCAGGGTGAGGGCGAGATCACCAGCTTCGTCGCCGCCGCTGCGGACCCGTACGCCGGCACGCCGGTCGCCGTGGATGTCTCGGCCGCCGAGGCGCTGGTGCGTTCGGTGCTCGGAGACGAGGCCACCGTGGGAGCCGTGCTCGACCAGCTCGACGAGCCCGACCTGGCCCGGATCGAGCTGGTGCTGCTGCGCAAGCTGCTCGATGACGGCGGCCCGGACGGCCAATCGGTGGAGACCCTGGTCTCCTCCGCGCAGAACGAGGCGGCCCAGTTCAGCGGCGAGGCCGGGAACTGAAGACATGTTGCTGCGCCAGCCGGCGCAGCGCGATCAGCACCGGTTCGTACATCACCGTTCCGATCACCACGGTGCGAAGGGTCTCGGCCGCTGACTCGCTTGGCAGGCCGATGACTTCGGCCTCGGCGACGGTGAGCGCCGCCCCGGCATAGGTCCGGAGGGTGGCCTCGCCCGGCGTGAGCTCGACCATCTCCAGTGCGGCCAGGGCGCTCTCCAGCTCACGCAGCGCCGCCGACTGCGGATTCACCTGCCAGCCCAGCGTGGCGATGGCCGCCAGCGCCCGTTCCGGCGGCGGGGCGCCGGCCACCGGGCGGGCGGACAGCGCCCGGTGCGTGGTGGCGACCGCCCGACCCAACCGCTCGTCCGGGTCGTCGTCCGGGTCGTCCGCTGGCGCGTCCAGGGCCCCGAGCAGCTCGCTGACCGTCGTGATCGAGAGCCGCCCAACCTCCACCAGGGCGCGGATCAGTCGCAACCGCTCGACATGGGCGCGGTCGTACTCGGCCTGAGTGGCGCTGATCGCCGTTCCCGACGGAAGCAGCCCTTCCCGGATGTAGTACTTGATCGTGGGCACCGTGAGTCCCGTGATTCGGGACAATTCTGAGATTCGCATTTGACTTGGACAGTAACACTATCCAGACTGGCTAGTGTTACTATCCAAGGAGGTCGTTCCATGTTCGCGCAGCTGTCCGACGTCTCGCAGGCGGCAACCATCACCCTCTCCGCGTCGTCGAAGAGCACCGCCGGCATTCTGCTGATCACGATCGTCGGGATCGCCTACGGCGGCACGTTCCTGCTTCGGGTGGTCGGCGGCAAGGTGCCGGTCACCGATTTTCAGAAGGCGTACTTCCGGGCCGGGCACGCCCATGCCGGGGTGCTGGTGATTCTCGGCCTGCTGGCCACCATCCTGGTCGACAGCACCGACCTGGACGGCGCCCTGCGGATGGTGGCCCGGGACGGCGTCCCACTGGCGGCGATCCTGATCTCGGCCGGCTTCTTCGGCGCCGCCATCGGTCCCGACCGAACCTCCCCGAACCGTTTGATCGCGTTGATCTGGTTGGGCGCCTTGTCGCTCACCGCGGGGGTATTGACGCTCGGGATCGGTCTGCTGACCGCCAGCTGAGGCGCTTTGTCATATGACACGCCTTTTGGGTCGGATGTTTTGAGCCGAGCGTCGGAGTAGGCGCTTTCAGGCCGGAGTGTTGGTTCGGGCCAGGACGTCGGTCAGCCGACCGGCGGCGGCCACCACCGCGGCCGCGTGCTGGCGGCCGGGCTGACGGGTGAAACGCTCGATCGGCCCGGAGATCGAGACCGCCGCGACCACCCGCCCGGACGGTCCGCGGACCGGCGCAGACACCGAGGCGACGCCGGCCTCGCGCTCGGCAATGCTCTGCGCCCAACCGCGGCGGCGGACGGCGGAGAGCGTGGTGGCGGTGAAGCGAGCCCCGTTCAGCCCACGGTGCAAGCGATCCGGCTCCTCCCAGGCGAGCAGGGTTTGCGCGGCCGAACCGGCCAGCATGCTGAGCGCCGACCCGACCGGGATGGAATCGCGCAGGCCCACCGGCCTTTCAGCGGCAGCCACGCAGACCCGCTGATCACCTTGGCGGCGGAACAGCTGGGCGCTCTCGCCGGTGTGATCGCGCAGCGAGGTCAGCACCGGCCCGGCGGCGGCCAGCAGCCGGTCCTCGCCGGCCGCGGCGGCCAGCTCGGCCAGCCGCGGGCCGAGGACGAAACGCCCCTGCAGGTCTCGTCCAACGAGCCGATGGTGCTCCAGGGCGACCGCCAGGCGGTGCGCGGTCGGCCGAGCCAGCCCGGTGGCGATCACTAATTGGGCCAGTGTTGCCGGGCCCGCTTCGAGGGCACCAAGCAGCACGGCTGCCTTGTCCAGCACGCCGACTCCGCTACTCTTGTCCATGGAGCGATATTGGCGTCTCATCAAGCGAGACGCAAGCGCAACCACAAATCCGGGTAGAACCGGGGTGAATTCGGATGGAGGATGATCAACGTGGGCCGTACGCTGGCAGAGAAGGTGTGGGACGCGCACGTCGTGCGTCGCGGGACCGATGGTGAGCCGGATCTGCTCTATATCGACCTCCATCTGATTCATGAGGTAACCAGCCCGCAGGCTTTCGACGGGCTCCGGTTGGCCGGGCGGGGCTTGCGGCGTCCCGATCTGACGATCGCGACCGAGGATCACAACACCCCGACGCAGAACATCGACCAGCCGATCGCCGACCCGGTGAGCCGCACTCAGATCGAGACGCTGCGCCGCAACTGTGCGGAATTCGGCGTCCGACTGCACTCGCTCGGCGATGTCGAGCAGGGCATCGTGCACGTCGTGGGCCCGCAACTCGGGCTCAGCCAGCCCGGTCTGACCGTGGTCTGCGGCGACTCGCACACCTCCACCCACGGCGCTTTCGGCGCCCTGGCCTTCGGCATCGGCACCAGCGAGGTGGAGCACGTGATGGCCACTCAGACGCTGCCGCTGAAACGCCCTCGGACGATGGCCATCACCATCGATGGCACGTTGCCGGAGGGATCGACGTCCAAGGACATCATTCTCGCGGTGATCGCGAAGATCGGAACCGGCGGTGGCCAGGGCTATGTCCTGGAGTACCGCGGCGAGGCGATCCGGGCGCTGTCGATGGAATCGCGCATGACGATCTGCAACATGTCCATCGAAGCCGGTGCCCGGGCCGGGATGGTCGCCCCGGACGACATCACCTTCGAGTACTTGAAGGGCCGTCCGCACGCTCCTGAGGGTGCCGATTGGGACGCCGCGGTGGCCTACTGGCGAACCCTGGCGAGCGACCCGGATGCCGAATTCGACACCGAGGTCGTGCTCAACGCGGCAGATCTGGAGCCGTTTGTTACCTGGGGGACGAATCCCGGTCAGGGCTCGCCGCTCTCGGCGTCCGTACCGGATCCGGCCGACTACCCGGACGCCGAGGACCGGCAGGCGGCCGAGCGGGCGCTGACCTACATGGACCTGAAAGCCGGGACTCCGCTGCGCGACATCGCCGTCGACACGGTCTTCATCGGCTCCTGCACCAACGGCCGGATCGAGGATCTGCGGGCGGCCGCGGCCGTCGTCCAGGGCCGGCACAAGGCCGACTCGGTCCGGGTGCTGGTGGTTCCGGGGTCGGCCCGGGTTCGGCTGCAGGCGGAGTCCGAGGGGCTGGACAAGGTGTTCACCGAGTTCGGTGCCGAGTGGCGGAATGCCGGTTGTTCGATGTGCCTGGGGATGAATCCGGACCAGTTGGCTCCCGGTGAGCGCAGCGCTTCGACGTCCAACCGAAACTTCGAAGGCCGACAGGGCAAGGGCGGTCGCACCCACCTGGTCTCTCCTTTGGTGGCCGCCGCGACCGCCGTCCGGGGCACCCTCTCGTCTCCCTCCGACCTGTCTCCCGCCGACCTGTAAGGAGTTTCTGATGGACAAGTTCAGCGCACACACCGGGATCGGCGTCCCGCTGCGTCGGTCCAACGTGGACACCGACCAAATCATCCCCGCCGTCTACCTGAAGCGGGTGACCCGGACCGGATTCGAGGACGGGCTGTTCTCCGCCTGGCGCAACGACCCGGAGTTCATCCTCAACCGCCCGCCGTACGACAAGGGTTCGGTCCTGGTGGCCGGACCGGACTTCGGCACCGGCTCCTCCCGCGAGCACGCCGTCTGGGCGCTCAACGATTACGGGTTCCGGGTGGTGCTCTCGTCCCGGTTCGCCGACATCTTCCGGGGAAACGCAGGCAAGCAGGGACTGCTCGCCGCCGCCGTCGCTCAGGAGGACATCGAGCGGATCTGGGTGGCGCTGGAAAGCCGCCCGGGGACCGAGGTGACGGTCGATTTGGCGGCCCGAACGGCGTCCTGCGAGGACCTCACGGTGCCTTTCGAGGTGGACGACTACACCCGCTGGCGGCTCCTGGAGGGTCTCGACGACATCGGACTGACCCTCCGACACGTCGATCAGGTGGGTGATTTCGAGAACATGCGACCAAAATGGTTGCCGACCACTCTGCCCGCTCGCTGAGCCCCCTTCCCGGGCCCCGTCGACGGCGAAACATAGTGCGAGACAGTCGAAAAGACCGATAGGAACGGACGTCGGTCGGGCTCCCAGGGCCCCTCAGAAGCCTCTGAGGGGCCCTGGTTTGCGTTGAGACACAACAACAAATCCGCCCATGCGTTGGATTTATGCACGTCAGAGGCCGTACCTTCGTGTGCAATATCGAGTATTCGCTCGATCCGCGCACCGGAGGAAACAGTGAACAAGGCAGAGATCGTCGAAGCCCTTCAGGATCGCCTGGGCGGCAAGCAGTCCGCAGCCGACGCCCTCGACGCGGTGATTGACACGATCACTCGCGCCGTCGTGCGCGGCGAAAAGGTCACGATCAGTGGCTTCGGCTCGTTCGAGAAGGCCGTACGGAACGCTCGTACCGGCCGCAACCCGCGCACCGGCGAGAAGGTCCGGATCAAGAAGACGTCCGTCCCGCGTTTCCGGGCCGGTACCTCTTTCAAGACCTACGTCGCCGACCCCAAGTCGCTTCCCAAGCCGATCATCTCCGCGACCGGCGTCGTCCGGGCGGCGACCACCCGTGGCGCAGCCACGGCGGCCAAGGCAGCAGCAGCGAGCCGGACCGCCGCCAAGGCAACGGCCACCAAGGCACCCGCAACTCGGGCTGCCGCGACCAAGACCGCGACCAAGGCCCCCGCCAAGGCGACCGCCACCAAGGCGACCGCCACCAAGGCACCGGCCACCAAGGCCGCGGCCACGAAGGCACCCGCGACCCGGGCCGCCGCAACCAAGGCCCCCGCCAAGGCAACCCCGGCCAAGGCGACGGCTACGAAGGCCACCGCGACCAAGGCGCCCGCTGCCAAGGCAACGGCCACCAAGGCCCCGGCCGCCAAGACGGTTGCCACCAAGGCACCCGCCCGCAAGGCTGCGGCCGTGAAGACGGCGGCGCCGGCCACCAAGGCCGCTGCCACCAAGACCGCCACCAAGGCTCCGGCCAAGACGGCGGCCAAGACCTCCGCGGCACGCACCACGGCCGTCAAGTCCCCGACTCCGACGCCGGCGAAGAAGGTCAGCACCCGCCGCACCACCCGCTGAATCGCGGCGCTCGGCGCCGCTGATCGCGGCGCACGACGTGGCGGGCCAACCCTTTGCCGGGTGGCCCGCCACGTGCACGAATGGTGGCCTACCGCAGAGGTAGGACACCATGGCCCCATGAACGATGTACTCACCGTCCACGGCGGCACCCCGCTCGTCGGCAGCCTGCAGGTCCGCGGAGCCAAGAACTTCGTCTCCAAGGCCGTGGTCGCCGCCCTGCTCGGGGACGGCCCCAGCGTCCTGTACAACGTTCCGCGGATCCGTGATGTGGTTGTCGTCACCGGTCTGCTGGAACTGCACGGTGTGATGGTGGACGACGTGCCGGGCCCCGAGGGTGAACTGCGCCTCGACCCGAGCAACGTGGACCACGCGCACGTCGCGGACATCGACGCGCACGCCGGTGCCAGCCGGATCCCGATCCTGTTCTGCGGACCGTTGCTGCATCGGCTGGGTGAGGCTTTCATCCCCGATCTCGGTGGCTGCCGGATCGGCGACCGGCCGATCAATTACCACCTCGACGTGCTGCGCCAGTTCGGTGCGGTGGTCGAGAAGGAGCCGCACGGCATCGCGATCCGGGCGCCGCACCGGCTGCAGGGCGTGAAACTGGAGCTGCCGTACCCGAGCGTCGGAAGCACCGAGCAGGTGCTGCTGACTGCCGTTCGGGCAGAGGGAGTCACGGAGCTGCGCAACGCCGCGATCGAGCCGGAGATCATGGATCTGATCGCCGTGCTGCAGAAGATGGGCGCGATCATCAGCGTCGACACCGACCGGGTGATCCGGATCGAAGGTGTCGACCGGCTCGGTGGATTCACCCACCGGGCCATGCCGGACCGGATCGAAGCCGCCTCCTGGGCCTGTGCCGCCTTGGCCACCAAGGGTGACGTCACCGTGCTCGGCGCCCGCCAGCAGGAGATGATGACCTTCCTGAACGTGTTCCGGAAGGTCGGTGGCGAGCTCGACATCCGCGACGAGGGAATCCGGTTCAGCCATCCGGGTGGCACGTTGAACTCACTGGTCCTGGAGACCGATGTGCACCCGGGGTTCATGACCGACTGGCAGCAACCACTGGTGGTGGCGCTGACTCAGGCCAGCGGGCTGTCGATCGTGCACGAGACGGTCTACGAGAACCGGTTCGGCTTCACCCAGGCGTTGCGGGACATGGGCGCCCAGGTCCAGGTCTACCGGGAGTGCCTGGGCAGCCGCCCGTGCCGGTTCGGACAGCGCAACTTCCAGCACTCGGCGGTGATCTCCGGGCCGGCCAAGCTGCACGGCGCCGACATCACCGTTCCCGATCTGCGTGGCGGATTCAGCCACCTGATCGCCGCGCTGGCCGCCGAGGGCACCTCGCGGGTCCGCGGAATCGGCGTCATCGACCGTGGTTACGAGGCCTTCGAGGAGAAGCTCGGCGCGCTCGGCGCCAATTACGAGCGCGGCTAGTCTCGCCGGCTTCGAACGGGTCAGTCTCTGAGAGTGCTGCCGATCGTGCCGAGCGTGAGGCCGGTGATGGTGCCATCGGCGGCCTGCTCCACGGTCAGGCGCTGACCCGGGCGAAGGTGGCGAAGGCCGCTGAGCCGCAGGGCGGCTACCTCGAACGGCAGCACGACGCCCTGGTCAGTCAGGACAGAGCCGGCGCCGGACTCCGGGTCATAACGGTAAACGGTGGCCTGCACGGCGCTCAGCGTAGCGCTGAGCGCCGTTCAGACGGTGATTTCGGCCAGTGCGGCTGCGGTGCGAGGGCCGACCCCGAATTCGATCGCCGTCCGCAGGTCTGCCGGGGTGTCGACATCCCGGCGCAACCGCGGCAGGTCGGCCTCCAACCGGAAGGCGCCGGCGGCCTGGTGCGCGCTCGCGGACGCCGGACCGAACGACGGGCGCATCGCGGCCGGAGTGAGCGCGGTCAGCAACACGGTGCCGGTGCCCTCGGCGTCCGGGATGAAGACCATGGCCGGCGGGACCGTTCGGCCATCGCCGGCCCGGGTCAGCAGGTCGCCGGAGAGTTCGAGCGCTGTCTCCAGGTCACCGGTCCGCAGCGCCGGTAGATCGCCGAGCAGTACCGCGCAGCGGCCGAGGATGGCGGCAAGTCCGTCGGTGACCGCGGGCAACAACCCGGCGCCGGGGGAGGACTCGGCTTGGACCCGGGCTCCGGCCGCGGCGGCTGCGGCGGCCAGGTCGGGGTCGGGGGTGACCACCAGGACGGCGTCCACCCGGTCGACGGCCAGGACGGCGGTCAGGCAGTCCAGCGCGATCGCGGTGGCCAGCGCCGCCGGGGCACCGAGCCGTGACTTCGCCCCGGGGCCGCCCTTAAGTGGGAGGATCACAGTCCAGCCCGTCGCCGGCTCGGCGATGCTCGACAAGGTTGCTTCTGGAGTGGGCATTCGATGATGTCCCCGGTTCGATCGGAAGGTGGGACTTACGTGGCGCGGCGCAAGATCGGGCCGTGGTACCGATTGGCCGTGATCGTGCTACGACCCTTGATGATGTTCTTGACCAGGAGGAACTGGCGAGGGGCGGAGAATCTTCCGGTCGGCGTCGGTTTTGTCGCAGTGGTCAATCACATCTCTCATGTCGATCCCTTCACGTTCGGCCACTTCATGTACGACAACGGGTATCTGCCGCGGTTCCTCACCAAGGAGACCGTGTTCAGAGTGCCGTTCATCGGCCGAGTGGTCTCCGGTGCGCAACAGATCCCGGTCTACCGGGAGACTGCGGACGCCGCGGCGTCCTATTCCGCAGCGGTGGATGCCGTTCGACGCGGCGAATGTGTGGCGATCTACCCGGAAGGAACTCTGACGCGTGACCCTGATCTTTGGCCGATGCGAGGAAAGACCGGAGCGGCTCGAATCGCTCTGGCCACCGGCTGCCCGGTCGTCCCGGTGGCCCAGTGGGGGGCGCAGCGGATCCTTCCGCCGTACCACCACTGGCCCCGACTACTGCCCCGGCACGAAGTACACGTCTGGGCCGGCCGGCCCGTTGACCTCACCCGGTTCGGCGGTGTCGAGGTGAGCGCCGAAGTGCTGAGCGAGGCCACCGAGCAAGTGATGACCGACCTGACCGGGCTGCTGGAGGAGATCCGCGGCACGGCCGCGCCGGCGAAACGCTGGGACCCACGCGCCGCCGGACAACCGGTGATCGGCAACCCGAACCGGTTCAAGGGGGGTCGCTCATGACCCGGGTGTCGGTGATGGGCACCGGCTCCTGGGGCACCACCTTCGCGGTGGTGCTGGCCGACGCCGGGGCCAAGGTGACGATGTGGGGACGCCGTCCCGAGGTGTGCGCGGAGATCGCCGAGCAGCACCGGAATCGGGACTATCTCGGTGAGCTCGAACTGCCGAGCACGATCTCGGCGAGCGCCGACCCGGCGCTGGCGCTGGACGGCGCCGACGTCGTGGTGCTCGCCGTCCCGTCCCAGAGCCTGCGGGCGAACCTGACGGCCTGGCTGCCGTTTCTGCCCTCGGGCAGCGTGCTGGTGAGCCTGATGAAGGGGGTCGAAGACGGTACCTCGCTGCGGATGAGTGAGGTGATCGCGGAGGTCACCGGGGCCGGACCGGACCGGGTGGCGGTGATTTCCGGGCCGAACCTGGCCGGCGAGATTGCCCGCCGGCAGCCGACCGCGACCGTGGTGGCCTGTGCCGTCCAGGAAGTCGGCGAGCAGTTGGCGGCGGTGTGTTCGGCCGCCTACTTCCGGCCGTACACCAACACCGACCTGATCGGAGTCGAACTGGGCGGCGCGGTGAAGAACGTGATCGGCCTGGCGGTCGGGATCGCCGAGGGGATGGGCCTGGGGGACAACACCAAGGCCACGATCATCACCCGGGGACTGGCCGAGACCTCGCGGCTCGGAGTGGCGATGGGGGCCGAGCCGGCGACATTCTCCGGCCTCGCGGGAATGGGTGATCTGGTGGCCACCTGTGCCTCGCCGTTGTCGCGTAACAAGACCTTCGGCGTCCATCTGGGCCGCGGGATGCTGCTGCCAGAGGTGATCGCAATCACCAATCGGACCGCCGAAGGGGTCAAGTCCTGCGGTCCGATCCTGGAGATGGCCCGCGCTCGCGGCGTGGATATGCCCATCATTGAAGCGGTTACCCGAATCGTGCACGACGGTCACCCGATCTCCGAGATGGCCGGTCGGTTGCTCTCGCGCGACCTCAAGTCCGAGCTCGACTGACCGTAGTTCCGGCAAACCCGCAGTGATCAGGCAGCTGAATGGCTGCCTGATCACCCCGGGGTGAAGGTCGGAAATCAGCTCAGTGGGCAGCTGTTCCGGTAGCTGGAGATGGCCAGATCGAACGTCGGCCCCGGGCAGAGGAACTGGTCGTACCGGGTGTCGTTGTCGATGAAGCGCTTCAGCCAGCTGATGCTGTACTTCGCGATCGTGGTGTTACCACCGAGGACGGGTGCCAGGTGACCGGCTCCGGCCAGCTCCAGGTAGGCCTTCTCCGCGGACGCCGGAATGCTGTTGTAGAACGGGATCGAGTGCGAGGCCGGCGAGGCGATGGTGTCGTTCTGAGCGCCGACGATCAGGCTTGGAACCTGCAGGCCGGAGAAATTCTTCCGGTTGTCCCAGCCGGTCAGCGGGATCGCTGCCTGTAGTGACGGACGGTCGGCGGCCGCTTCCAGGGTGCCACCGCCACCCATCGAGTGGCCCATCACGCCGAGCCGAGTACGGTCGATCCGGTTCGCCACAGTGGGGTTGGTGACCAGGTAGTCCAGGGCGGCGAGCAACTGGTCGCCACGGCTGTCCGGCTGGTCCGTGGTGCTGAGGGTGTCGATGTTGAAGACGATGAAACCCTGCGAGGCGAGCCGAGGCCCGAGCCAAGCCAGAGCGGACTTGCTCTCGGTGAATCCGGGAGCGATTGCCACGGCGCCGAAGGTCCCGGCCGAGGTGGACGTCGGGTAGTAGATGTCGCCGCCCCCGAAACCCCGGACACTGAACCCGGAGACGTTGGTCTGGGCGGTGGCGAACGGGCCGCGGGCGGCCTCGATGCTCGCGTTGGTGGGGGCTGGGCCGCGTTCGTACGGGTTGGTGTCCGCCTGAGCGCTGGACGCGCCGGCGCCGACTGCACCGCTGACCAGGGTGGCTGCGAGGGTCAGCCGGATGGCCAGGTTGGCGAGGCGAGAGCGGGGCGGCTGGTGCTGACCGTGCTGACGGCCGGATGCGGGCTTGCAATCAACTGGCTGCACGACGTTGTACTCCCATGTGGGTCGGGATCCGCTTTGACTTCTGGGGTGCTCTCGGCTCGGGGACCTCGGCGCGGAAAACCCCTGCGGTCTGGAAAACCCCTGTGGTCTGAGCGATCAACGGGGGGGATGCGGTTGCAGCATCCGAAAGGATGGTTATCTTTCGCCCCGGCGCAATCAATAGCTCGGACCCCGGATCGGGCAGAAGTGGTGATTTCGCCGATGTCCTCACCGATGGCTGGATCGGCGCGCTACCCTCCCGTAGCGTCAGAGTCGAAGATCAGCCGAGGAGAGGTCGTTCCATGCCCTTGCAGCCGCCCAACCCCGACTTCCTTTCCCAGGCGCCCGGTCCCGAGGGTGATTCGAGGCAGGCGCCGGTCAAGGCTCCGAGGCGAGGGATCGCCGGGTTCGGCTGGCAGCGTCCGGCCGAGCTCACCGGGGTGGCATTCGTCCTGCTGGCAGCGGTCTTCGGGATGGCCGATCTGATCAACTGAGCGGCGGCTCGCAGGCCCGCAGGGCGGCGTCCAAGTCCCGCCAGAGGTCGTCGACGTCCTCGATTCCGACCGAGAGTCGCAGCAGGGACTCCGGGACGGCGGGCGATTCGCTCGGGTATCGACGGCGTCGCTCCAGCGTCGATTCGACCCCGCCGAGACTGCTGGTGTGTACCCAGAGTCGGGTCGCGGAACACACTCGTTCGGCCGCCTCGGCGCCGCCGACCACCTCGATCGAGATGATCGCGCCAAACCCGGTCATCTGTTCCAGGGCACGCTCGCGGCCGGGATGGGTCGGCAGCGAGGGGTGCCGAACTCGTTCCACCGCGGGGTGATCGACCAGTCGGCGGGCCAGTTCGAGGGCATTCGCCCCAGCTCGTTCCACCCGCAAGGCCAGGGTTCGCATTCCGCGCAGGACCAGCCAGGCCTCCCAGGTGCCCGGAATCGAACCGGTCAGGCTGCGATGGCGGTGCAGTCGCTGGGCCAGCTGCTCCTCATTGGTCACCGCCACCCCGAGCAGCGCATCCGAATGCCCGCCGAGATACTTGGTCGCGGAATGGATCGAGATGTGCGCTCCGAGTTCCAGCGGCCGCTGGAGCAACGGTGTCGCGAAGGTGTTGTCCACCACCAGCAGCGCGCCGGCGGCCCGAGCGGCGGCCGCCACCGCGGGCAGGTCCGCGATCTCGAGCAGCGGATTCGTCGGGCTCTCGATCAGCAGCAGGGCGGCGTCCGTCAGGGATTCGGTCACCGCTTCGGTGTCCGAGACCTGCACCTCGCGCACCTTCAGCTGGCCGTTGGCCGCCAGTTGACGGGCGAGTTCGGTGGTCCCGGAATAGGCCCCCACCGGGATCACCACGGTCGCGCCCACCGGCACCAGTGACAGCACCGCCGAAACCGCTGCCATTCCGGCCGAGAAGCTGAGCGCCCGACCGCCTTCGAGGACGCCGACCGCCTCCTCCAGCGCTGTCCAGGTCGGATTCCCCCAGCGGCCGTAACCGAAGTCGGTCGGCCGTGGCCCGGCGTCCGACGAGACGAAGGTGGAGCTCATCACCACCGGGACGGACATCGGCTGGTTCGGTTCCGGCCGGGGCCGACCCGAGGTGACCGCGAGAGTCGCGGCGGCCAGGGTCGGTTCGTCGTGGTCTGAGCTGCCGTCGGCCGCAGGCGTCATGGGCGGCAGTCTAGATGTCCTGCCTCGGAGGTGACTTTGGGCGTAGCCTCGCCCGCCATGGAGACGACTCGAACCATCGTGCCGGTCCACGCTGCCCAGGACCCGGCCCGCCGCCCCCGAGTGGCGGTGCTTTTCGGCGGCCGCTCCAGTGAGCATGCGGTCAGTTGCATCACCGCGGCCGGGGTCCTGCGAGCCATCGACCGCAGCGTCTACGACGTGATCCCGGTCGGGGTGACCCGGGCCGGCCGGTGGGTGCTGGCCGCGGATGACCCGTCCCGCTGGGAACTCACCGACGGCACCCTGCCCGAGGTCAAGGACGGCGCCGGTCCGGGCGTACTGGCACCGGTCGCGGCCGGCGACAGCCGGTTGCAGATCCTCGAACCCGGCCAGGTGCCGCGGGAACTGGCCGAGGTGGACGTCGTCCTGCCGCTGCTGCACGGGCCTTTCGGGGAGGACGGCACGTTGCAGGGGTTGCTGGAGTTGACTGATGTCCGGTACGTCGGGTCCGGGGTGCTGGCTTCGGCCGCCAGCATGGACAAACACGTCATGAAAATCATGCTGGCCGGTGCCGGGCTGCCGGTCGGCGAGCACGTGGTGGTCCGGCCGCAGGAATGGCAACGGCATCCGGATCGGGTCCGGGACGACATCGAGGAGCTCGGCTGGCCGGTCTTCGTGAAGCCGGCCCGGGCCGGATCAAGCATGGGCGTGAGCAAGGTTCACGGCCCGGACGAGCTGGACGCCGCGATCGCCGCCGCCCTGCAGCACGATCGCAAACTGATGGTCGAGGCGATGATCGAGGGCCGGGAGATCGAGTGCGGGGTTCTCGAGTCGCCCGACGGCGGCCCGCCACTGACCAGCTTGCCCGGTGAGATCGAAGTGTTGCCGGGTCGCGAATTCTTCGATTTCGAGGCCAAGTACCTGGACGGCGATGCCGCTCGACTGAGCTGTCCAGCCGACCTGCCGGCCGAGGTTGCCCAGCGGATCCGCGATCTTTCGGTGCGCACGTTCGAGGCGATGGGGTGCGAGGGCCTGGCCCGGGTGGACTTCTTTGTCCGCCCGGACGGCGAGGTGATCGTGAACGAGATCAACACGATGCCTGGCTTCACCCCGATGTCGATGTACCCCCTGATGTGGGAGGCCACCGGCCTGGGCTACCCGGAACTGATTGACCGGTTGCTGCGGTTGGCGCTGAACCGGCCTACCGGGCTGCGCTGAGCCGTTCCAGGATCGCTGGCAGGCTCTGCATCACTGGCAGGCTCGCGATCACCGGCAGGTGATGGCCTTGGTCTCCGGGAGTGGCTTGACGGCCGGTTCCAGGTCGACCAAGGCACCGGGAGCAGTGGTCCGGTTGACCGCCGTCGGGATCGTCACCTCGACCGCTGGGTCCCGGTCGTGGGTGACGAACCGGAACGCGGCCTTGGTCTCGGTGAAGACCCATTCCTGCCCGTTGATCAGGAGGCAGGTACCGCTCGGCCCGGGAGCCGGGACTCCGCATCGCAACACGATCGCCGGATCGCCCCAGGCCGCTGCCCCGGCGACGTCCAGCGGCGTCCGCTGCCGGTCCAGCACCTGCTTCGGCAGCCGCGTGAGCAATGCCGTGCAGAGCGCCGATCCGGCGTCCGGCCCTGGTTCCGGGAGGGTGGCGCCGGAGCTGCAGCCGACGAGCGTCAGGAGCAACGTCGGAATCAGCACCGGGCCGACCAGCGCAGGTCGGACGACCGTGAACAGGCGGCTCACACGTGTACAACGGTGCAAGTCAGCGTGCGAGTGATGCCTTTCACATCCTGGATTTTAGCGATCACGATCTGACCGAGGGCATCCAGCGTCGGCGCCTCGATCCGGGCGATCACGTCGTACGGACCGGTGACGTCCTCGGCCATCGTGACGCCACTGATCTGCGCGATCTCGGTGGCGATCGTCGAGGCCTTGCCGACCTCGGTCTGGATCAAAATGTAAGCCTGCACCACCACTAGTTTCTCCTGTCCGGACTGCCTGAGGGACTTGGCGCCACGGTGCGGACCGCCTCAGACATCGAGCGGTCACGCTACCGTGTCGATCGGTAATCGCAGCGCTGGGTGCTGTGTTCTTGCGCACGGTGACCAAATCGGGCACTCCCAGTGTCTGTCGACGTCAGGACGGAGACAGCGGTGTCCGACGCGCAACTGAGAGTACACACGGTGAGTCAGATCGGTGAAGATCCGCTCGTCGCAGACGTGATCAGCCGGTATCCCGGTGCGGACTGGCTGAGCGTCGGTCCCGGCGATGACGCAGCGGTACTCGACCTCGGTGCGCGGTTTCCGGGGCCGCTGGTGGTCTGCACGGACACGCTGGTCGAAGGCCAAGATTTCCGCCGAGACTGGTCCACCGGCTGGGATGTCGGCGTGAAGGTCGCGGCGCAGAACTTCGCCGACGTCGCGGCGATGGGAGCCGTTGGGCACACCTTGCTGGTCAGTCTGACCACCCCGGCGGACCTTCCGGCCGCGTGGGCTCGGGAACTCGCCGACGGGCTGGCCGCTGAATGTGCCCGGGTGGGGGCGGTGGTGGCCGGAGGCGACCTCTCGGCCGGTTCCGAAGTATCGATCACCGGAACCGCGCTGGGGACTCTGAGCGCGCCGCAGGCCGTCCTGCGCTCCGGGGCCCGGCCGGGCGACAGCATCGCAATCGCTGGGGTCAGCGGCCGGTCCGCGGCCGGCTGGGCGTTGCTGCGAGGCGGTCATGGAGTCCTGCAGGGCGCCGCGTTGCCGGCCGCGCTGGCTCGACTGGTCGACGACCACCGCCGGCCTCGGCCGCCGTACCGGGCCGGACCGGAGGCGGCGCTGGCCGGCGCCAGCGCAATGATCGACACCAGTGACGGGCTGGTCCGGGACGCCGCCCGGGTGGCTCGGGCGTCCGGCGTCGTCCTTGATCTCGACCCGGCGGCCCTGCTGCCGGACGCCGACCTGCTGGCAGCTGCGGCGTTCTTGAGCGAAACCCCGCGCCTGCGCGAATCCCGCGACGGCGTGCCGGATCCGCTCGACTGGGTTTTGTCCGGCGGTGAGGACCACGCCCTGCTGGCGTGCTTCCCGCCGGCCGTCGCGCTACCGGCGTCCTTTCGCCGGATCGGGATCGTCCGGGAGTGGATCGGGGGTCACGGGGTCGATCCCGGCGCTGGGGGTGGCTCGGCCGGCGTCTGGCTTGCCGGTGAACCGATCAGCGGTCCCGGCGGCTGGCAACACTTCGCCTGAGTGATCGCCAGTCGTGCCTACCGACGTGGCCTTAATCGGCACACAACGGGCACAGTTGGCGATCATGCACGGTTGCCCGGCTCATTTCTGCGGTGATCATGCACGCTTGCCCCGCGGCGATGTTCGGAGGCGGGCAAGCGTGCATGATCACCGCAGTCAATGGCTCTCGGGGAACTGTCTGGCGGGCACAAAACTAAGGACGCCGCTCGGTGGGGCTGAGCGGCGTCCTTGGGAGTGCTGGGAGCTGGGGTCAGCGAGCGACCTTGCCCGCCTTCAGGCAGGAGGTGCAGACGTTGATCCGCTGCGGGGTTCCACCGATAACGGTGCGCACCCGCTGGATGTTCGGGTTCCAACGACGCTTGGTGCGTCGGTGCGAGTGCGAGATGCTGTGACCGAACCCCGGCCCCTTCTTGCAGACCTCACAGTTGGCAGCCACGGTTAATCTCCTGAGGTATTCGTACTGACGCAAGAATGGGTGCCAAGGGGCACTCCACGACTGAGTCAGCCTAGCCGACAGGGTGGCGGCAGCCCAAACCGAGGCCCAAACCGGACTGGATGCCGGGCTGGTGCCGGACCGGTATCGGGTCGGATGCCGGACCACTACAGGGTGGAACGGGTGGTTTCGCAGTGTCGTGGCGCGACTCGGAAGCAGACGCGCGGTGTCGACAGATAGCCGGTTGTGACGACCTGCGGATACTGTCGCGCCTGAGCCCATTGGCCCGGAGGAGGATCCGGCCGTAATCGCGGCGAGATCCTGGAGGCGGTGACGTGTTGCAGAGCCTGGACGGTGCCGCCGCGCGCCGCTGGGCCGTTTCGGCGCTCGCTGCGCTCGGTGAGGCGCGCGAGGAGATCGATGCGCTGAACGTCTTCCCGGTGCCGGACGGCGATACCGGGACGAACATGTTCCTCACCCTGGAAGCGGCGGTCACCGCAGCCCAGACGGTGCCGGACAGCGCGCCGGTGGCCCAGCTGGCCGATGTCTTCGCCCGCGGTGCCCTGCTCGGTGCCCGGGGCAATTCCGGCGTGATCGGTGCCCAGTTGCTCCGCGGCTGGGCCGACACCCTGGCCGAGTTCACCCAGCTCAGCGCCGCTTCCGCAGTGGAAGGGTTCCGCCGCGCGGACGAGCAGGCCTGGAAAGCGGTGAACGACCCGGTCGAGGGCACGATCTTGTCGGTCAGCCGGGCTGCGGCGGACGCCGCGGCGGCTGCGGCGGCAACGAACCCCACCCTGAAGGCGGTGGTCTCGGCCGCCGCCGACGCTGCTCAGGTAGCCCTCGAGCTCACCCCCACCCAGTTGCCGGCGCTGGCCCGGGCCGGGGTGGTTGACGCCGGCGGCCGGGGTCTGGTGGTCCTGATCGACAGCCTGGCCGAACTGGTGCTGGGGGCCTCTCGGCGGCGACCGGCTCGCAGCTACCGGCATCCGGCTCTGCCCGCCCTGGACTTCGCCACCTGCTCCGACCTGAGTCCGGCAGGCAACGCCGGGCCGTCCTACGAAGTGATGTTCCTGCTGGAGACCGACCCGGACACCGGATCGGTGCCGGTGGACAAGCTGCGCCCCCGATTGGCGTCGCTCGGTGACTCGCTGGTGATCGTCGGTGGCTCCGGGCTCTGGCAGGTCCATGTGCACGTGCACGACCCGGGAGCGGCCGTCGAGGCGGCAATGGAGTACGGCCGCCCGCATCAGATTCGAATCACCCACTTCTCCGAGAGCGTCCGGGCCGGTCGGTCGGACCCGGCGGCCGGTCCCGGCGCTCGGTCGGCCGGACTCGGGCTGGTGGCCTGCGCGGCTGGTCCGGGCCTGGCCGAGCTGTTCGGCGCGGCCGGCGCGGTCGTGGTGGCCGGCGGTCCGGGCCGACGTCCCTCCACCTCCCAGTTGCTGGCCGCCATCCGCCGGACCAAGGCCGACAGCGTCGCGTTGTTGCCGAATGACGGGGACACGATGAACGTCGCCCAGGTGGCCGCCGCAGCCGCCCGGGCGGACGGGATCCGGGTCGCCGTGTTGCCCACCCGAGCCCAGGTGCAGGGCCTGGCCGCGGCCGCCGTCCATGATCCGGCACGCAGCTTCGACGACGACGTGGTGTCAATGTCGGCGGCCGCCGGAGGAGCTCGGGACGGCGCCGTCACGGTCGCCGTCAAGGACGGGCTGACCAGCGCGGGGGAGTGCCGGGTGGGGGACGCGCTCGGCGTGGTGGACGGCGACTTCGCGGTGGTGGGCAGCGATCTGGCGGCGGTCGCGATCGAGGTGGTCGAGCGGTTGCTGTCCGGCGGCGGGGAACTGGTGACGCTGGTGGTGGGGGTCGGCGAGCACGAGTCGCTGGCCCGCGCGGTCGCCGTCCATCTGCGAAATGTGCACCGGCAGGTCGAGGTCAGCGTGCTGAATGGCGGTCAGCCGCGGTACCCATTGCTGATCGGGGTGGAATGATTGGCCTCGAACATACTTCCGGACGAAGTGGCGTGAGGGGTGCTGACGTGACGAGGACGGGGCAGTGACGGGGACCAGATCGTGACCGGGACCAGATCGTGACGGGGAGCGGGCCGTGACGGGCAGCGGGCCGGCCCGGATGGACGAACCGCTGACCAAGGTGCTCGGCGCCCGGACAGCCAACCTCCTGCTGAACGGCCTGAAGCTGGCCACCACCGGTGATCTGCTCCGGCATTACCCGCGCCGGTATCTGGAACTCGGCGAGCTGACGGAGATCTCGTCACTGCCGATGGACGAATCGGTCAGCCTGGTCGCCGAGGTGAAGTCGGTGTCGGTGCGGCAGATGGCCACCAAGCGCGCCCAGATCATGACTGTCGTGGTCACCGATGGCCGAGCCGAGCTCGACCTGACCTTCTTCGCCAACATCTACAAGGTCAAGAGCGAGCTGACCAAGGGCACCCGGGCGCTGTTCAGCGGCAAGGTGTCTGCCTTCCGCAACCAGAAGCAGCTCACTCAGCCGCTCTATGAGCTGCTGAAGAAGGAAGAGGCGGTCGACCCGGACGAGGTCGAGGAGGCGTTGGAGAAGCCGTATCCGGTGTATCCGGCGAACGCCAAGGTCAGCTCCATGGTGATCCGGAACTCGGTGCAGGTGGTGCTCGACACCCTGGGCGACGTCCCGGACCCGATCCCGAACAAGGTCCGGCTCCGCAAAGGCCTGATCGACCTGCGCTCGGCGTTGGAACAGATCCACCGCCCCGGCGATCTGGAACAGATGAACAAGGCTCGACGCCGGCTGATCTGGGAGGAGGCGTTCGTCCTCCAGTCGGTGCTGCTCTGGCGGCGGACCATGCACCACGAGCAGGTCGCCACGCCATACCCGGAAGTTCCGGACGGCCTGATGGCGGCGCTCGAGGCCCGCTTGCCGTTCACCCTGACCGCCGGTCAGAAGGAGGTCGGCCGGGAAATCGCCGACGACCTGACACAACCGCATCCGATGCAACGACTGTTGCAGGGCGAGGTGGGGTCGGGTAAGACCCTGGTGGCCTTGCGGGCGATGCTGACCGTGGTGGACGGCGGCGGGCAGGCCGCACTGCTGGCTCCGACCGAGGTGCTGGCCGCTCAGCACCACCGTTCGATCACCGCGATGCTCGGGGAGCTGGCTGCGGCCGGGATGCTCGGTGGAGACAGTCGAGGAACCCGGGTGGCGTTGCTGACCGGGTCGTTGTCGACCGCAGCCCGGCGGAAGGCGTTGCTGGAGGCCGCCTCCGGCGAGGCCGGGATCGTGATCGGGACGCATGCCCTGCTCCAGGAGAAGGTTCAGTTCGCCGATCTCGGCCTGATCGTCGTCGATGAGCAGCACCGGTTCGGGGTCGAGCAACGCGACGCGATGCGCGGCAAAGGCGTTCGCACGCCGCACCTGCTGGTGATGACCGCGACGCCGATCCCGCGGACGGTGGCGATGACGGTCTTCGGCGATCTCGAAGTCTCCACGCTGTCGGAACTGCCGGCCGGGCGCACCGAAATCGCCAGCCATGTCGTGAAGGCCCGAGACGCCCGCTGGATGGAGCGCACCTGGCAGCGGATCGCGGAGGAGGCCGCCGCCGGTCACCAGACCTACGTGGTCTGCCCACGGATCGGTGACAAGGTCGAGGATCTTGCCAAGGAGGCGAAGGGGAGTAAGGGCGCCAAGGCCGGGTCAGATGTCGAGGACGATGGCGAGCTCTACCTCGATTTCGACGACGACTCCGCCGGTGCGGGCACCAAACGGCAGGCCGCCGCCGTGCTGGACGTCCTGGAAGCGCTGCGAGAACTACCGACCCTCAACGGCTTGGTGATCGAGGCGCTGCACGGTCGGATGCCCACGGACGAACGCAACGACGTGATGCGCCGATTCGCCGCCGGTGAGGTGCACGTGCTGGTCGCCACCACGGTGATCGAGGTGGGGGTCGACGTCCCCAATGCCACGGTGATGGCGGTGCTGGACGCCGATCGGTTCGGGGTCTCCCAACTGCACCAGCTGCGCGGCCGAGTCGGCCGGGGCAGCGCGGCCGGCCTGTGCCTGCTGGTCACCGAGGTGGTCGAGGGGGCCACCGCGGAACGGTTGGCCGCGGTGGCCGCCACCCGGGACGGGTTCGAACTGGCCAAGCTCGACCTGGAGCAACGCCGGGAAGGCGATGTGCTGGGCGTGCGGCAGTCCGGCGGCAAGTCCTCGCTGAAGCTCCTGCGGGTACTGCGGGATGAGAAGGTGATCGCGGACGCCCGCAAGCACGCCCAGGCGCTGATCAAAGACGATCCACGAGTTCGGCTTTACCCCACGCTGGTGGCGGCGATGAAATCCTGGTTGGACGATGAACAGGTTAAGTTCTTGGACCGGGCCTGAAAGAGCACGTCTGAAAACTAAAGGGAGACAACCGTGACCCGGATCGTGGCCGGTGACGCCGGTGGGCGCCGGCTCGTCGTCCCGAAAGGAGATTTGACCCGGCCGACCAGCGACCGGGTCCGGGAAGGGCTGTTCAACGCGCTGGACGCGCGGGGCCTGATTCCCGGTGCCGTGGTGCTCGACCTGTACTGCGGTTCCGGAGCGCTGGGGCTGGAGGCCGCCAGCCGGGGAGCTGCCTCGGTGGTGATGGTCGATGCCTCCCGGCAGGCGGTGGACGCCGCTAGACAGAACGTCAGCGCGCTCGGCTTTCCCCGGGCCGCGGTGGTTCTCTCCACGGTGCAGCGGTATCTCGCCCGACCGGTGTCCCGGGCGGCGTCGCTGGTGTTCGCCGATCCGCCGTACGCGATGGCACAGCCCGAACTGACCGAGATGCTCAGCACACTGACCGAGCGAGGCTGGCTGCAGCCGTCGGCGGTGATCCTGGTGGAGCGCAGTTCCCGGGCACTGGAACCGCAGTGGCCGAGCGGCGTGGTCCGGCAGGCGATCCGGCGCTACGGGGAGACCTCGATCTGGCAGGCGGAATGGAATCCGGAAGGCACTGGGCCGGTCCGGTAACTTCAGCACCATGACCGCCTCTCGCTGTGTCTGCCCGGGCAGTTTCGACCCCGTGACGAACGGCCATGTCGATGTGATCCGCCGGGCCGGCGGGTTGTTCGACGAGGTGGTGGTCGCGGTGCTGACCAACCCCTCGAAGAAGCCGATGTTCAGCCTGGAGACCCGGTTGGAAATGCTGACCGAGGCGCTCGGCGACGTCAGCGATGTCTTCGTGGTCGCGGTCAAGGGCGGGCTGCTGGTGGATTTCTGCCGGGAGGTGGGTGCCGTGTCGGTGGTCAAGGGTTTACGTAGCGGTACCGACTTCGCCTACGAATTGCCGATGGCTTTGATGAATCGGCACCTCACCGGCCTGGAGACGATATTTCTGCCCGGTGAGCCCCGGTATGAGCACGTATCCAGCAGTCTGATCAAGGAAGTCGCCACCCATGGCGGTGATGTATCGGGACTTGTCCCGGACGGTGTTCTGGCGCGCCTCCTGGAACGAGTAGGGCCGGTTCGCCACACTGAGACCGAAGAGACCCTTTAGTGGCTGGAGGTCGTGGGTGAGCCTGCGCCGTACATTGGACGTCATGGGTGCCACGGTCGAGCGGGCCTCATCTTTCCCGCTGTCGGCATCCTGCCTAGTCAATCGAGCTGAGTTGCTCTCCTTGGTGGAGCGCGCTCGAGCCGAACTGCCGGTGGAGCTGGATGAGGCAGCCGCTCTGCTGGTTGCCCACCAGGATGTGATCAGCCGGGCCGAGGCCGAAGCCGAGCACGTGCTGGCTGCTGCCCGGGCCCGAGCCGATGAAATGATCAAGGACAGCGCTCTGGTGGCCACCGCCCGAGGTCGATCCGAGCAGATCTTGGACGCCGCTCGCACCGAGGCGGCCCGGCTGTTGCGCGAGGCGGACGACTACTGCGACCGCCGGCTGGCGATCTTCGAGAATGACCTGGAAAAGACGATGGCCCAGGTCAGGAGGGGTCGTGACCGCTTGCGCGAGCGTAGCGATCTGGCCTCGCTGGACACTCTTCAGGCGCACGGCACCGATGCTCACGGTGAGTCTGAGGAGCCGGACGTCGTCGAGTACGCCGAGGATGCTCAGTACGGCGAGGAAGTCGAGTACGTCGAGGAAGTCGAGTACACGGAAGAGGCGTACACCGAGGAGTACGTCGAGCAGTATCCGGCCGAGTACGTCGAGGTCGAGGTCTACGACGGGCGGATCGACGAGGCGAACGACGCGGCGAAGGAGCAGTCCGAGCCGGTCGACGAGCGGCAACCGGTGGGCGTCGGCGCCCAGCGTGAGCATCGGGTGGTGGACGTCGCCGCAATCGAGCGGGCTGAGGCCGAACGAGCCGGTTTGGGTCAACGAGTCAACCTGCAGTAACCTTGCTAGCTGGCACGTTCTCAAAACCGACCTGGGCTTGAAATCGTGCTGGAACGATCACCCGAACTGCGTTACAAGGAGTGCACCATCCGTCTGGATCACCGGTCACCGTACGTCCTCGACACTCGAGACCTCGGTCGGCGGCCGGGAACCATGCGTAAGGTCGCACGTACCGTGCCGGCGTCGGGCGACATGGGTACAGAGATCATCAGCATTCCCGAAGGCACCGAGATCGAGCTGAAGTTGCGGCTCGAAGCGGTGATGGAGGGGGTGCTGGTCAGCGGCACGGCCTCGGGCGTGGCGGTGGGAGAGTGCATCCGTTGCCTCGATGAGGTCCGGTTGCCGCTGGAGATCTCATTTACTGAGCTTTTCAGCTACCCAGAGAATCGGGTGGCTGAAGATGAAGACCAAGACGTGTACCTGGTCGAGGAAGATCTGATCAACCTCGAGCCGGTGCTGCGGGACGCGGTGGTGCTTGCACTACCGTTCCAGCCGGTGTGCCGGGAAGACTGCCCCGGGTTGTGCTCCGAATGTGGAGTGCACCTGGCAGACGACCCGGCTCACACGCACGAGAATGCCGACCCTCGATGGTCGGCGCTACAGGGCATCCTGGCCGATGGGGTGCCCGGCCCGGCCGCTGCTGACAGCGGTCGAGACGACGAGAAGGAGAAGTAGGCGTGGCTGTTCCGAAGCGGAAGATGTCCCGCAGTAACACGCGGTCCCGCCGGGCGCAGTGGAAGGCGACGCCTACGGCGCTCACCGCCACGGTGTCCGGTGGCGTCGTGACGTACTCGCGCCCTCACCAGGCCCAGGTCGTCACCGATTCCGCTGGTACCGCGCTTTACCTGGAGTACAAGGGGCGCAAGGTCAAGGACCTCTGACCGGGCAGGAAGCAGTGCAATTGTTCGGGCAGCCGCATTTGGTGAGCATCAGGTGAGCGACACGCCGGATGCGGCTGACCCGGACCCGCTCGAGCTGATGAAGTCGCTCGAGGTGACGGTGGAGCCAGGGCTGCTTTTCCAGGCCCTGACCCACCGCTCTTATGCGTACGAGAACGGCGGTCTGCCGACCAACGAGCGCCTGGAGTTCCTTGGTGACTCGGTGCTTGGACTCGTGGTCACCGCCGCGCTCTACCGTCGCCATCCCGATCTGCCCGAAGGCCAGCTGGCCAAGCTTCGGGCCGCGGTGGTGAACATGCGCGCCCTGGCCGGTGTCGGCCGCACCCTGGAGCTGGGCCAGTACCTGCTCCTCGGGCGCGGTGAAGAGGCCAGTGGTGGTCGAGACAAGTCCTCGATCCTGGCCGACACGGTGGAGGCGCTGATCGGCGCCGTCTACCTGGAGAGCGGTATCGACGTGGCCACGGTGTTCGTCCACCGGTTGGTCGACCCGCTGCTCGACGCCAGCGCCGAACTGGGTGCCGGCCTCGACTGGAAGACCAGCTTGCAGGAGCTCACGGCGATCGCCGGGCTCGGTGTGCCCGAGTATTCCGTCACCGAAGAAGGCCCCGACCACGCGAAGCTGTTCCATGCCGTCGCGCTGGTCCAGGGCACCTCATACGGCACGGGCAGCGGGCGGAGCAAGAAAGAAGCCGAGCAGGCCGCTGCGGCCGCGGCATTCGGCCGGATCGAGGCCGAGCGAAACGCCGAACCGCCGCCCCCGGAGTCCTGAGCTCGAATGCCCGAACTGCCCGAGGTCGAGGTGGTCCGAAACGGCTTGGCCCGATGGACCATTGGTAACCAGATCAGCTCCGTCGAGGTTCGACACCCGCGTCCAGTGCGCCGGCACGAGGCCGGTGCCGAGGATTTCGTCAGTCGCCTGATCGGCGTCACGATTTTGGACGTCGTCCGGCGTGGCAAGTTCCTCTGGCTCACGTTGGATTCAGGCGAGGCCCTGCTGGCGCACCTGGGGATGAGCGGCCAGCTGGTGCTGGAGCCGCCGGACGCGGAGATCGAGGCGCACCTGCGGGTTCGGATCGGCCTGTCCGGTGCTACCGGGCGCGAGCTGCGCTTCATTGACCAGCGGATGTTCGGTGGGCTGGCGGTGGTCCCGATGGTGAAGACGGCGGACGGGCTGCCCGGTGGCCTGGGCGGCCAGCCTGCGGGTGACTCCGGGGTGCGGGGTGCCGGGATTGCCGCGGAAGCGATGCTGCCGGTACCGGTGGCGCACATTGCTCGAGATGCCCTCGACCCGGCCCTCGACGTCGACCTGCTGGCCGCCAAGCTGCGGCGGCGCCAGACCGGGCTGAAGCGGGCCCTGCTCGATCAGACCCTGGTCTCCGGCATCGGCAACATCTATGCCGACGAGGCACTGTGGCTGGCCAAGCTGCATTACGCCCGACCGACCGAGACCTTGAACCGGCCCACCCTGAACCGGTTGCTCGACGCCTCCCAGCAGGTGATGCGCTCGGCTCTGGCAGCCGGCGGCACCAGCTTCGACAGCCTGTACGTCGACGTCAACGGGCAGAGCGGCTACTTCGAGCGTTCGCTGAACGTCTACGGCCGCACCGGGTTGCCGTGCCATCGCTGTGAGGCACTGATCCGCCGGGAATCGTTCATGAATCGCTCGTCCCACCTGTGCCCGCATTGCCAACCCCGGCCTCGCAACGCGCACTGGTGAGCCGCCCGGTCCGGGTCGCTCAGTCCAGGCGATACCCGTAGCCGCGCAGGGTACTGAGTCGATCCGCGTGCCGGCCGAGTTTGACCCTCAGCCGGCGGACATGAACGTCGATCGTCCGGTCGCCGACCAGATAGCCGGTCTGCCAGACGGCACTCATCAGCTCTCGTCGGCTGAGTGCCACTCCACGCCGGTTCTGCAGGTAGGCGAGCAGGTCGAACTCCCGCCGGGTCAGCGTCCGCACTCGACCGTCGACCGTCAGCGTGCGCCCGGCCAGATCTAGATCCAGGTCCAGCTTGGTGCCGGCGGAGCCGTGGCTTTTGGGCTTTTTTTCTGCCCTTTCCTCGATCTGGTCGGGGACCTGGATGAGTTGCACCTCGACCCGCGCCCCGGCCAGCGAAGGATGGACGGCGCGGATCAGGTCCTCGACCGCGCGGGCCAATCGCCCGGCATCCAGCGTGGGCTCCGGCGCGACGTCCGTTCCCAGTTGGATCACCACTCCGGCTCGGTCCGGAATCGCGGCCCTCTGCGCTGGCCGTCTCGCCGCGCTCAGCGACACTGGGACGGCGTTCCCGGGCAGAACCTCATGCAGAACTGATGCAGCCACTGATCCACCTTTCGAGTACAGCAACCCTCTAGGCCAACACGCAAGTTACTAGATAGGCTTAGTCTAGAATACGAATCGACTGGAGGGCACCCCCAATGGCACTTCCTGATTTCTTCCTGCTGGGGGCCCCCAAAGCGGGAACCACTGCACTGCATGCCGCGCTCGCGCAGCATCCGCAGCTCTACCTGTCGCCGGTCAAGGAGCCCAAGTTCTACCTGTGCGACGGGCGTCCGCCACCGCGATCGAGGCAGCGTGGTCCCGGCGATGCGCACAGCGCTCGGGAGTGGGTCTGGAAGAGATCGAAGTACGAGGCGCTGTTCGACCCGGCTCCGGCCGGCGCGCTGCGCGGTGAGAGCACCCCGTTCTACCTCTACGACCGGGCCGCCCACCGGCGGATCCACGCCGACGTCCCGGAGGCCAGGCTGGTCGTCGTGATTCGCGATCCGGTGGATCGGGCGTACTCGAACTGGATGCATCTGCGATCGGATGGGCTGGAGCCGATCGAGGACTTCGCGACCGCCTGGGCCGCGGAGGACGAGCGGGTCAGGGCGGGCTGGGCACCGTTCTGGCACTATCGCCGCCTCGGCCTGTACGGCGCCCAATTGCGCGACCTGACCATGCGTTTCAGCACTGAGCAGGTGCATGTGTTGCGCTACCGGGATCTGGTAGAGCGGCCGGCGGAGTCGCTCGACGCGGTCTGCGAGTTCCTCGGCGTCGCCACCGGGGTGATTGCCGGTGCGCAGCGGGCGAATTCGCATCCGTTTGTCGCGCCGTCAGCTCGGGCCAGCGCGCTGAGCCGAACGCTGCGGGCCGGTGCCGCGCTCGGTGCCTATGCTCCGCCGCAGGTCTGGCGGCGGCTCAGTCGCCCACTGCTGGCCTCGCTGCACCGTGCGGGCAGCCGGCGCCCGGTGCTGGACGCCGATCTTCGGCTGCGGTTGGTCGAGGCTTACCGGGAAGACAATGCCCTGCTGGAGGAGATCACCGGCCGGTCCTTCTCGGACTGGCTCGGCACCACCTCCCGCGGCCAGTTCGCCACCCCACCATCTAACTCGTGATCATGCACGAATGACATGTCGGGCCGGCGAAAGTATGTACGTGGCTTGACCCACTGCATGACCCTGATGGTCAATGCGCGAGGCCTGGTTTGCGCCCGTCCGGCTTCGCGCCCGTCCGGGTTCGACTCGATCCTGGGTACGGTCAGCGTTCGGTACGGGGTTGGCCGCCGCAGGACTCGGCCGAAGTCTTGAAAAACCTCCGTTCGGTCCCGTACCGGAGGTTCGGCCGAGTCCTGCGGCGGTCGGCATGATCACAGCGGGTCCTGCGGTCGGACCCGGGAAGGACGGTGGGCGGTGGCGGGCGTGGCTTAACGCCTCGCTTTGTTCGACCAAGATCAGCGACACGCTGACGGTGGCTTGCTCGACGACTGTTTGGTACTGGTGGCGCAGTACCAAACAGTCATTGATCAAGCCACCGTCGCGAAAGCTGCGCTGGCACTGTTTACTGGCGTAACTGGCGATCTTCGGGGGAGGGCCGCGGCCAATTTCGACCGATCACGCGTCGGGGGCTAGGAGCTCGGTGCGCAGGTCGTGGGAGCCGTCGGGGAGCGCGGCCTCGTAGTAGAAGCGATGGCTACCGTCCGGCAGCGCGACGATGTCCAGGTAGCGCAGCGCGTGATCGCCGTGCGGTGACCGGGCGGAGGGGTAGTCGCCGACCGCGGTGAAGGTGCCCTCGCCCAGGCCATCGGCGGGTCCCTCGGCAATTCCGGTGCGCTCGAACCAGTTCTCCGCCGAGGTCGCCCGCCCGTCGTAGTAGGCGAGCAGGCGCTCGCCACCGGGGCCGGTCGGGATGACGGCGGTGATTCGGGTGCCCCGGGCGTCCCAGCGGCCTGCTCGACCGGCGAGCGCGACCGGCCCGACCTGCCAGTTGAGGCCGTCCGAGCTGGTCGCGTACCGGGTGGTCATCCGGTCGGTGGCGGTGGGGTCGTCCAGCGGGTGGCAGCAGACCCACATCCGCCAACCCGCGGCGTCGCGAACCACCACCGGATCCTTGACCCCGGTGAACTCGTCGCCTGGCAGCACCATGGACCGGTGCCCGCTCGGCAGATCGGCCACCTCGTCGGCGTCCAGGGCCTCGATCCACCAGTGCTTGGAGTTCGGCGTGGAGCAGCTGACGTACAGCCGCCAGCCGCCGTCCGGTCGCCGAACCAGGGCCGGGCGTTCCAGGGACGCTGCGCCGAAGGTCTCCCGGGGGACCGAGGCCACGGTCTGGAAGTTCACGCCGTCCTCGGACCGGGCGATCGTGGTTGCCACACCCCGCCCGGAATCCACCGGTCGCCGGACCCGGTAGGCCAGCCAGAAGGCGCCGTCCTGATACGTGGCACTGGGCGCGCCGGCCCAGTAACCCGGACCGGAGCCGGGGGACGAGACGGCGACAACGGAGGCCGCGTAATCGGGCAGCGGCGCGTCGGCGAGCGAGCTGCCGGGCAGGGCAATGGTCATGGTCGGGCTAGTCCTCCTGGGAGCGAGGCTGCCCAGTGTGCCAGCCACCCGCCCGCCCGAATGGCCAGTCCGGTTCGGCGTGCCGCACTTTCACCGTCCAGTCACCAGGCAGAAACGGTGCTATAGCACGTATCGCCCACCGGCCGTGACTGAGGAGGCGCACGCGCGTGGGGCCGCTGGGTCGACTGATCACCGTAGTGATCTTCGCTCACGGTTGATCGCCAGTTGCGCCACGATCGTGCCCAAATTCAGCCCAGAGCCGGGCAGAACTGACGATCTTGAGGGATGGGCCCGGCGGCGTGACCCGACGAGGGAAGTCCCCCACCCTTCGGGCGGGAGGTGCCCCCGGTGTCATCAGCGCCGCTGATGAGCGGCGAGACCGTCTGGACCACCGATCGTGCCGGCCACGCGAGCGGGTGCAGCGGCGCGACGTCGTCTGGACTGAGGAGACGCAACTCCACCGAAGGTGCAGGACGGTCGACGAGGGAAGACGACGTCATCAGCGCCGCTGCACCCGCGAGCAAATCCAACCGAGTAGATTGGCGGTCTCAAGTCAGGCGAGGAGTCTAGATCCGTGCACCTTAAGACCCTGACGATGCGTGGGTTCAAGTCCTTCGCATCGGCCACGACGCTGCGATTCGAGCCGGGCATCACCTGCGTTGTCGGCCCCAACGGTTCCGGGAAGTCGAACGTTGTCGACGCTCTGAGCTGGGTGATGGGCGAGCAGGGCGCGAAGAGTTTGCGTGGCGGCAAGATGGAAGACGTGATCTTCGCCGGGACCTCCGGTCGGCCTCCGCTGGGTCGTGCCGAGGTCTCCTTGACGATCGACAATTCCGACGGCGCGCTGCCCATTGACTACGCAGAGGTGACGATCTCGCGGACGATGTTCCGCTCCGGCGGCAGCGAGTACGGCCTGAACGGGTCGCCGTGCCGGCTGCTGGACATCCAGGAACTGCTTTCCGACTCCGGGATCGGCCGGGAGATGCACGTCATCGTCGGTCAGGGGCAGTTGGACGCCGTCCTGCACGCGTCGCCGGAGGAACGCCGGGCCTTCATCGAGGAGGCCGCCGGGGTACTCAAACACCGCAAGCGCAAGGAAAAAGCGCTGCGCAAGCTGGACGCGATGGCCGCGAATCTGACCCGGCTGTCCGACCTCACCTCGGAGATCCGCCGTCAGCTCAAGCCGCTGGGCAAGCAGGCCGAGGTGGCCCGCCGGGCCAGCGTCGTCCAGGCAGACCTGCGCGATGCCAAGGCTCGGCTGCTGGCCGACGACCTGGTGACACTGACCGGCACTTTGGCCGCCGAGGTGGCCGACGAGGCGGCGCTGCGCAAGCGCCGCGACGAGGTGGAGACCGAGCTGGCCGCAGCCAGGGACCGGCTGGCGGTGCTGGAGCAGGCCGCCGGTGAGGCGGCGCCGCGGCTGTCGCGAGCGCAGGACACCTGGTACCGGCTCTCCAGCTTGGGCGAACGTACTCGGGGCACGGCGAGCCTGGCCGCAGACCGGCTGCGGTTGCTCTCCGATGCCGAGCCGGAACGCACCACCGGCCGGGACCCGGAGGATCTGGAGGCCCAGGCGGCCTTGATCCGAGAGCAGGAGGAACAGCTCCAGGCGGAGGTCGATCAGGCCCGTGAGCTGCTGGACGTCGCCGAGGAGCGGCGGCAGGCGGCCGAGCGGGCGGCTGCCGAGGAGGAGCGCCGCTTGGTGGCGCTGGCTCGCGCGGCTGCTGACCATCGAGAAGGGCTGGCCCGGCTGGCCGGCAAGGTGTCGGCGCAAAGCAGCACCGTGGATGCCGCCGAGGGCCAGCTCGAGCGGCTGGCCGGTGCGATCGCGGAGGCCGAGCAGCGCGCTGCGCGGGCGCTGCAGGAGGTCGCTGACCTCGATGCCGGGGCCGGTGCGGCCGGCGGCGGGGCGGACGAGGGCAACCCGGACGGCGAGAAAGCGGCGGCGCTGGAAACCGAGGCCGAGCGAATCGCCGTCCTGATCGGTGTCCTGGAAGAAGAACTGGACGCCGCGACGTCCGAACTGTCCGGGTTGAGCAAGGAACTCGACACCCTTCGGCACACCGAGCGGGAGGCGCACGGCGAGCGCAAGGAGTGGGCGGCCCGGCGGGAGACGCTGGCGCTCGGCCTGCGGCGCAAGGACGGCGCGGGCGCGCTGCTGGCGGCCGGTGACCGGCTGCCCGGCCTGATCGGTTCGATGGCTGCGGTGCTCCAGGTGGAGCCCGGGTACGAGACCGCGGTGGCGGCTGCTCTCGGGACGGCTGCCGAGGCGGTTGCGGTCGGTGACATCACCGGTGCGCTGGCCGGGCTGCGGCTGCTGGCCGAGCAGGACGGCGGTCAGGCTGTGCTGGTGCCGGCGGCTTTCGCGGCCCGGCCGGGCAGCGTGGCGGACGCCGATCCCCGAGGCTGGCCGACGTTGCCGCCGGGGGCGCGCTGGGTGCGGGTGCTGGTTCGGGAACCGGCTCAGCTCACCGCCGCGGTGGACCGGTTGCTGCGTCGGGTGGCGGTGGTGGCCGATCTGGATGCCGCTGCTGAGCTGGTCCGGCTGTGGCCGGACGTCACCGTGGTCACCACCCAGGGCGAGCTGGTGTCGGCCGCGCTGGTGCGCGGTGGATCGGCGTCTGCGCCGAGCTTGATCGAGGTCCAGGCCGCGGTCGAGCAGGCCGAGGAGCGGGTGCTGGCGGCCGGTGAGCGGGCCGAGCAGTCCCGCGCCGCGCTGGCGGAGGGTGGCAGCCGGCAGGAAGCCGCGCAGCGCCGGGTTCGGGACGCACAGGGCCAGATCAAGCAGGCGCAGGCGGAGGCGAAGCGGGTTCAGGGCCAGCTCGGCGAGCTGGAGGGACGCCGGGCGGCGGCGGCCAACCGGCTGGCGCAGCAGCGCGGGCAGCTGGCCGGTACCGCCCGGGCGGCCGAGGCCGAGGTGGAGCGGCTGACCGGGCAGCGGGCCCGAGCGGAGGAGGCGCTGACCGCCGGTCGTACCGCACTGGAGGAACTGCAAGCCCGGCTGGAGTATGCGCAGGAGGAGCCGGTCGAGGAGGACCCGTCGACCGATGAGCGGGAGCGGCTGGCTGGTGAGGCCGGTCGGGCCCGCTCGATGGAGACGGATGCCCGGTTGGGGTTGCGGACCGCTGAGGAGCGGTCTCGGGCCGTGGCCGGTCGCGCCGATCAGCTGGTTCGCCGAGCTCAGGAGGAGCGCGCGGCTCGGGCCCGGGTGGTGGCCCGGGAGGAGCGGCGGCAACGGCAGATGCAGATCGCTCGCGCCGTCCTTGAGGGTGGCCAGTACACGTTGCTGCTGCTGGACGGATCGTTGGCGGTCGCGGATCGGATCCGCAAGCGGGTGGAGGCCGAGCGGGATGCTCGGGATCTGGAACTGCGTGCGATCCGGGAGACCGAGCATCGGCTGGCGGGTGAGCAGGCCCGGTTGATCGACTCGGTGCACCGGGACGAGGTGGTCCGGACCGAGCAGCGGATGCGGATCGACTTGCTGCGCCAGCGCAGCGTCGACGAGCTCGGGACCGACCCGGACGTGCTGATCGAGGAGTACGGCCCGCATCAGCTGGTGCCGCCGAGCATTCCGGCCCCCGGTGACCCGGTTCCCGCGGAGGGCAAGGAACCGCAGCCGATGCCCTACGAGCGGGCCAAGCAGGAGAAGCGGCTGCGGGCCGCGGAACGGGCGCTGACCTTGCTCGGCACGGTGAACCCGCTGGCCTTGGAGGAGTTCGCGGCGCTGGAGGAACGGCACACGTTCCTCACCCGGCAGCTGGACGATCTCAAGGTTTCCCGCCGGGACCTGCTGGAGATCATCCGCGAGGTGGACGAGCGGGTGGAGCAGGTCTTCACCGAGGCGTTCAACGACACCGCGCGGGAGTTCGTCGGCGTCTTCTCCAGGCTGTTCCCCGGCGGTGAAGGCCGATTGATCCTCACCGACCCGAGCAACATGCTGACCACCGGTCTGGATGTCGAGGCGCGGCCGCCGGGCAAGAAGGTGAAGCGGTTGTCGCTGCTATCCGGTGGTGAGCGCTCATTGACCGCTGTCGCCATGCTGGTCGCGATCTTCAAGGCCCGGCCCAGCCCGTTCTACGTGATGGACGAGGTCGAGGCCGCGCTGGACGACACGAACCTGGGCCGGCTGATCGGGATCTTCGAGGAGCTTCGGGAGTCCTCACAGTTGATCGTGATCACGCACCAGAAGCGGACGATGGAGGTCGCCGACGCGCTGTACGGGGTGACCATGCGCGGTGACGGCGTGACCACAGTGATCAGCCAGCGGCTGCGGGACGAAGTGATCGCCGTCCCCGACCCGCCAGTTGCGGTGGAATCCGTAGGCTGATTGGTCACATTCGCTGGATTATCGAATCATGGCTGTGCACAAGGTGATTCGGTAGTTCGGCAGGTGACGCGCGGAGCCAGGCCGGCCGGAAGGGGGCAAAGTGACCCAACCGCAACACGCCAATTGGGCGTGACGGTTTTGCCTGAGCCGGATGATCAGTCACCGTTAGAGATGTGCTTGCAATAGTTGTCGGTCTGCTGCTTACCGTTTCCGTCGCGCTGGGAATCTTGATCCTGGTCGCGCTCCCAAATCTGCGCCAGGGGTCGCGAATTCTCACCCCGAACGGCCAACGAGCCGTCAAACGCGCCAAACAGAAAGCAAAACAGAAACCTTTGGCTGCGGCGGGCAGCACCTGGCATGGTCTGGTCGCCGTCCCACACCTGCTCGCTCGGTTCGGTCGGCGAGCCGCCCGGATCTGGGCGCCGATCAGTGCGGTTCTGCACGAGGCGATGGACCGGATGGAGGCCAAGGACGCCGTGAAGCGGGCCGGGGATGCCCCGGAGGTCGACGGCGACACGCCCGACGTCAACAAAGCCGCTCAGGTTCCCGGCGGCGGATCGGTCGGTCGACCCCGGTCGATGCCACCGATCTCCGGTCCGATCCCGGAGATCACCGAGAGCCGGACCATCGACCTGCGCGAAGAGCATGGGTCCCGGCCCCGCCAGGAGACCGACCAGGACGCCGGCAGCGCGCGCCGCGCCCGTTGAGCTGACATCCTCGGACCTGTTGATTCCGTTCTCGGTACCGGTCGTCGTCTCGACGTCCCGGTCCCGTACGCATGAGGAGGCTCGTCCGGCGTGGACACCGTCCAGCTCATCATCCTGATCGCGGTGATCGCGATAGCCGGTCTGTCGACCGGCGCCGGACTGGTGGTGACCCGGCGTCGCCGCCACCCTGGTCCGACCCCACCCGTGGCGCCCACGCTGGGTCGACCGGGAACCGGGACCGAGGAGCTCACCGACGCCTCGCCGAGCGAGGGCAGCGTCGCGACCGCGCCGCCGGTCCTGATCCCGGAACCGGCGCCCGAACCGCCGGCGCCGACCCTGGAGCGCCCGGAGCAGGTCCAAGGTCGGCTGGTTCGGCTGCGGGCCCGACTGGCCAGGTCCAACAGCGCCCTCGGCAAGGGCCTGCTGGAGTTGCTCAGCCGGGACCGCCTGGACGAGGGCACCTGGGACGAGATCGAGGAGACGCTGCTGCTGGCCGACCTCGGCCTGGACCCGACCACCGAGCTGGTGCAGCGGCTGCGGCTGCGGGTGGCGGTGCTCGGCGTCCGGGACCTGACCGGCGTCCGGGAGCTGCTTCGCGAGGAGCTGACCGCCCTGGTCGACCCCGAGCCCGGGTTGGATCGCTCGCTGGCTGTCGGGCAACCGGGCCGGCCTGCGGTGATCCTGGTGGTCGGGGTGAACGGCACCGGCAAGACGACGACCGTCGGCAAGCTGGCCCGGGTGCTGGTGGCCGAGGATCGAGACGTCGTCCTCGGCGCCGCCGACACCTTCCGGGCGGCGGCCGCGGACCAGCTGCAGACCTGGGGTGACCGGGTCGGGGTGACGACGATCCGGAGCGACCGGGACGGCGCGGACCCGGCGGCGGTGGCCTTCGACGCGGTTCGGGCCGCAACCGAGCTGGAAGCCGATGTCGTCCTGATCGACACCGCCGGGCGGTTGCAGAACAAGGTCGGGCTGATGGACGAGCTCGGCAAGGTGAAGCGGGTGATCGAGAAGCAGAGCCCGGTCGACGAGGTGCTGTTGGTGATCGATGCCACCACCGGGCAGAACGGCATGCAACAGGCCCGGGTCTTCGCCGAAGTGGTGAACATCACCGGCATCGTGCTCACCAAGCTGGACGGCACCGCCAAGGGCGGGATCGTGGTGGCGGTGCAGCGTGCCCTCGGCGTCCCGGTCAAGCTGGTCGGCCTCGGCGAGGGCCCCGACGATCTGGCGCCCTTCGATCCGGCTGGTTTCGTCGACGCGTTGCTCGCCTAGGACAGCCCTAGAGCCGGCGCGAGCCGCTCCGGATCGGGTCGGCCGGGCAAGCACCGGCCGATCGGCCAAACGGGTGACCTTTTTGGCATCTCACATGTGACCGGCGGGGATACCGATGAGTAGGACGACGGTGTTCACGAGTTGGAAACATGATCTGGTCAAACGTCACCTTGTGGAAACCGATCAGGTGATGCAGCGAAACCGAATCGCAGCACCTTTTCCATCAGCAGGCGTCGCCTGAACCAGACGCGGCTAGCCGCTCGTCACCGTCTCGGTGGCGGTGGTGACCTCGATGGTCCCGATGGAGCCCCGTTCGCGGGGCGTTCCCGAGTGAAGGGGTGCGGATGGATACCGGAGACACCGCATGGGTTTTGGCGAGCGCAGCGCTCGTCCTACTCATGACTCCCGGTCTGGCGTTCTTCTACGGCGGCATGGTCCGCACGAAGAGCGTTCTCAACATGATGATGATGAGCTTCAGCTCGCTGGCCATCATCACGGTCCTGTGGGTTCTCTACGGCTACTCCGAGGCCTTCGGTGACAGCGTCGGCGGGTCCGGCCTGGTCGGTAACCCCGGCCAGTTCTTCGGCCTGAAGGACCTGATCGGAATCGGCCGCGGCGACGACAACTTCGGTCAGGCAACGCACCTGGTGTTCACGATCCCGGCGCTGGCGTTCGTCGCCTTCCAGCTGGTGTTCGCGATCATCACCGTCGCACTGATCTCGGGTGCCATCGCCGATCGCGCCAAGTTCTCCACCTGGTGCATCTTTTCGGCGATCTGGGCGACCGTGGTCTACTTCCCGGTCGCGCACTGGGTATTCGCGTTCAGCGGTGCGACTGCCGGCGAGGACAGCGTCGGTGGCTGGATCGCCAACCAGTTGAAGGCGATCGACTTCGCCGGTGGTACCGCCGTCCACATCAACGCCGGTGCGGCGGGCCTGGCCCTCGCCCTGGTGCTCGGCAAGCGGATCGGCTTCGGCAAGGAGCCGATGCGGCCGCACAACCTCACCCTGGTGATGCTTGGTGCCGGGCTGCTCTGGTTCGGCTGGTTCGGCTTCAACGCCGGGTCGGCCCTCGGTGCCAACGGCATTGCCGCGGTCGCCTGGGTCAACACGGTCACCGCCACCGCCGCCGCCGCGCTCGGCTGGCTGCTCACCGAGAAGTTCCGGGACGGTCACGCCACCTCGCTGGGTGCCGCGTCCGGTGTGGTCGCCGGTCTGGTCGCGATCACCCCGGCCTGTAGCTCGGTCACCCCGGTCGGGGCGATAATCCTGGGCTTCCTGGCCGGCATCATCTGCGCGCTGGCGGTCGGCCTGAAGTACAAGTTCGGCTACGACGACTCGCTCGACGTGGTCGGCGTCCACCTGGTCGGTGGACTCTTCGGCACGATCGCGATCGGCTTCCTGGCCAGTGCCGATGCCCCCGCGGGCGTCGATGGACTGTTGTGGGGAGGCGGCGTCGACCAGTTGTGGCGCCAGTGTGTCGGGGCGTTCGCCGTCCTGGCCTACTCGTTCATCCTCACGTACATCATCGGTTACGCGCTGCACAAGACGATCGGCTTCCGGATCACCGAGGAGGAGGAGATCGAAGGCATCGACTACGCCGAGCACGCGGAGACCGCCTACGACCTCATCTCCGGCGGCGGCTCGGGCACGTTCCGTCCGACGACGTCGGTCAAGACCGACGAGGGGGTCCCGGCATGAAGCTCATCACGGCGGTGATCAAGCCGCACAAGCTGGATGAGGTGAAGGCCGCGCTCGAGGCCTTCGGCGTCCAGGGCATGACGGTCAGCGAGGCCAGCGGTTACGGCCGGCAGCGCGGGCACACCGAGGTCTACCGCGGTGCCGAGTACACCGTCGACCTGGTGCCGAAGGTCCGGCTCGAGGTGCTGGTCGACGACCCGGACGTCGTCGACGTCGTCGACGTCATCGTCAAGAGCTCGCAGACCGGCCGGATCGGCGACGGAAAGGTCTGGACGACGCCCGTTGAGGACGTCATCCGGGTTCGGACCGGAGAGCACGGCGCCGACGCTCTGTGATCTGAGCAGTGTTCCCCGGCGGCCCCTTCGGGGGTCGCCGGGGATTGCTCACGGAGTGGGCGGGGGACATCTACTGGCGGGTGCGAAGGGCGGAACGTGACGGCTGACGGGAAGAACGACGTCCCCGAAGATTCCGAGGAGACCGCCGAAGACCTCGCTCGGGCAGCGATGATCGCAGCTCGGGATCTGCGCAAGGATCGGCTCGCGCTGGCTCTGCGCTCGGTTACTTCAGGCCCCGACCGGCGCCGAGCTCTCGGGGCTCTGGTCGAATCGGCACTGGTCCGAGCCTGGGCGGCGGCGGTCGTGCCGTTGGCCGAGAATCCGCGCAAACGCCGGAACGGCCTGGAAGGCGTCGCACTGGCCGCGGTCGGCAGCGTGGCCCGCGGTGACGCCGGGCCGGCCAGCGATCTTGACTTGGTGCTGTTGCACGACGGTCGGCACTTGTCTCCGGACGAGGTCGGCGCGCTCGCTCAACGACTTTGGTACCCGCTCTGGGATGCGGGTCTGCGGCTCGACCACTCGGTCCGGACGCCGACTCAGAGCCGGGAAGTCGCGGCCAACGATCTCTCGGCCGCGATCGGCCTGCTCGACCTGCGGGTGATCGCCGGTGATGCGTCACTGGTGGTGCGCACCCGGACCTCACTGCTCAGCGACTGGCGCAACGGCATCCGCCGCCGGCTGCCGCAGGTTCTGGAGTCGCTGACCGAGCGGGCCGAGCGTTTCGGCGAGGCCGCGCATCTGCTGGAACCCGACCTCAAAGAGGCTCGCGGCGGGCTGCGCGACGTCACCGTGCTGCGGGCACTGGCCGCGAGCTGGGTCACCGACCGCCCGCACGGCGCGGTCGACGAGTCGCACATTCAACTTCTCGACATCCGAGATGCCCTGCAGGCGGTGACCGGGCGCGGAATGGATCGGCTGTTGCTGGCCGAACAGGACGCGGTCGCGGTGCTCTGCGGTTTGACCGACGCCGACGAACTCCTTGCCCAGGTCAGCGATTCGGCCCGGTCGATCGCCTACGCGGTGGACGTGACCGTGCGCCGGGCCCGGCAGTCGTTGCCGGTCCGGCGGCTGCGGCCGGGCCCGAGACGGCCCCGGTTGCGCCCGCTCGGGCACGGACTGGTCGAGCACGACGGTGAAGTGGTGCTCGGGGTCGGCGTCCGGGCCACCGAGGATCCGGTACTGCCGCTGCGGGCGGCGGCTACCGCGGTCCGGGCCGGGATGCCGCTGTCCCCGGTGACGGTGGAGCACCTGGCCGATGACTGCCCCCCGCTGCCCGACCCGTGGCCGGCTCCGGCCCGGGATGCCTTCGTCGCGATGCTGGCCGGGGGTCCGGCGCTGGCCGGGGTCTGGGAGTCGCTGGATCGGGCCGGGCTCGTGGTCGGCTGGATCCCGGAGTGGTTGGGCGTCCGGAACCGGCCGCAGCGCAATGCGGTTCATCGACACACCGTCGACCGGCACCTGATCGAGACGGTGATCAGCATCCAGTCCGCGCTGCGCGACACCGCCCGGCCGGACCTGCTCGTGCTGACCGCCCTGCTGCATGACCTGGGCAAGATCGCCGGTGCGATGGACCATTCCGTGGTGGGTGCCCCGCTCGCCGGAAAGGTGGCTCGGCGGATCGGGTTCGCCCCGGAGGACTGCGAGGTGATCGAGCGGTTGGTGCGCGAGCACCTGACCCTGATCGAGCTGGCCACCCGGCGTGACCCGGACGACCCGCGCACCGTGGACGACCTGGTCACCGCGGTCGGCGGCAAGCTGGAGACGCTGGAGATGCTGCGGGCGCTCACCGAGGCGGATGCGGTCGCGGTCGGATCGGTGGCCTGGACGTCGTGGCGGGCCCGGTTGGTGGACGACCTGACCGCGCGGGCCCGGACGGCGCTGCGCGGCGAGGAACCGCCCGGCCCGGCGCCGATCGCTCCGGCCGAGAGCGAGCTGGTCCGGTCGGTGACCGCGAACCAGCGGCCCCGAGTCGCGGTGGCCGCGATGGACGAGCTGCACGTGATCACCGTCGTCGCCCCGGACCGGCCCGGCCTGCTCGCGGACATCGCCGGGGTGCTGGCCAGCTTCCGGCTGACGGTGAAGTCGGCCTTGGTCCGAACGGTTGCCTCGGAGGAGCCCGACAGCCCGGACATCGCCGTCGACACCTGGTGGGTGGACAGCGGCAGCGGTGACCCGCCGGATCCGGCGACGCTGGAACTGCACCTGCGCCGGCTCGGCGAGGGCGACCTCAGCGTGCTCGAGCCGTTGGCCCGCCGGGATGCCGGTTTCCGCTCCCGGGCAGGGGTTTCGGCCCGGCCCCGAGTGGTTCTGCTGCCCGGGGCCTCGGCCGAGGCCACCGTGCTGGAGGTGCGGGCGGCTGACCGGCCGGGCCTGATGCATGCGATCGGCTCGGCGCTGGCCGGGGTGGGGGTGGATCTGCGCTCGGCGCACGTGGCCACCCATGCCGGTCAGGCGGTCGACGTCCTCTATGTCTGCGAGCGCGGTGGCGGGCGGTTGTCACCGCCTCGGGTGGCCGAGACGGTTTCGGTCCTGGTCGACGCCGGCTCCCTGCCCGCCACCCAGCCCGCCTGACCCAAATCTCCGGTGATCATGCACGGTTGCCCGTGCTGGGTGGGGGGGTAAGCGTGCATGATCGCGGGGAATGGGTTCGGTGACCCACAGCAGCACCCGCGACTGCATTAGGCTGGAACTGTGTTCGCCACGCTGTCAGACCGCCTCACTGCCACCTTCAAGTCACTGCGCGGGAAGGGCCGGCTCTCCGAAGCGGACGTCGATGCGACGATCCGCGAGATCCGGCGTGCCCTGCTCGATGCCGACGTGGCGGTCCCCGTCGTTCGTCAATTCACCGCTGCCATCCGCGAGCGGGCGCTCGGCGCGGAGGTGTCCGGGGCGCTGAACCCTGGCCAGCAAGTCGTCAAGATCGTCAATGAGGAGCTCATCGGCATCCTCGGTGGCGAAACCCGGCGACTGCGGTTCGCGAAGAATCCGCCGACCGTGATCATGCTCGCCGGTCTGCAGGGTGCGGGTAAGACCACCTTGGCCGGCAAGCTCGGTCGCTGGCTGCGCGAGCAGGGGCACACCCCGTTGCTGGTGGCCTCCGACTTGCAGCGGCCGAATGCCGTCACCCAGTTGCAGGTGGTCGGCGAGCGAGCCGGGGTCACCGTGTTCGCCCCGCATCCGGGGGTCTCCGACGGTTCCGGTACGTCTGGCGTGAGCGCCGGTGATCCGGTGCAGGTGGCCCGCGACGGGGTCGCCTTCGCCCGGGACAAGCACCACGACGTCGTCATCATCGATACCGCCGGTCGGCTCGGGGTGGACGGCGAGCTGATGAAGCAGGCCGCCGACATCCGCGATGCCACCAACCCGGACGAGACGCTGTTCGTCGTCGACGCGATGATCGGCCAGGACGCCGTCACCACCGCGATGGCCTTCATGGAGGGCGTCGGGTTCACCGGCGTCGTGCTCTCCAAACTGGATGGCGACGCCCGCGGTGGTGCCGCGCTGTCGGTCGTCGGGGTCACCGGCGTCCCGGTGATGTTCGCCTCGACCGGGGAGAAGCTGGAGGAGTTCGAACTCTTCCACCCCGACCGGATGGCGTCCCGGATCCTCGACATGGGCGACGTCATGACCCTGATCGAGCAGGCCGAACGGGCCTTCGACGCCGATCAGGCGCAGGCGATGGCGGCGAAACTAGCTGCTGACGAAGACTTTACGCTGGAAGACTTCCTCGCCCAGATGGCTGCCCTGAAGAACATGGGTTCGCTGAAGAAGATGCTCGGCATGCTCCCGGGGATGGGGGAGATCCGGGAGCAGCTGGAGAATTTCGACGACCGCGAGATGGACCGGATCGAAGCGATCATCAAGTCGATGACGCCGCAGGAGCGCAGGCAGCCGCGGATCTTGAACGGCTCGCGCCGGCTCCGGGTGGCGCGGGGATCCGGCGTCCAGGTCAGCGACGTCAATCAGTTGATCGATCGGTTCGGTGAGGCGCAGAAGATGATGCGCCAGATGCGCCGTGGTGGCGGCATGCCGGGAATGGGCGGCATGCCCGGGATGCCGGGGATGGGCGGCGGGAAGAAGGGCCGCGGCAAGACGGCTCCGCCGCGAAAGGGCAAGGCGAAGTCGGGCAACCCGGCCAAGCGGGCGCAGCAGGAGCGGGAAGGCAGCCAGCGTGGGACGACGTCCGCGCCCGGCGGCGCTTTCGGTCTCGGCGCTCAGGGGCAGCCGCCGACCGATCCGGCCGCGCTGAACCTTCCCCCGGGCTTCGAGAAGTTCCTCGGCAAGTGACTCGGTTCTCCGGGGGGCTGGTGCTCGAACTCCGGGGTCGGGTGCTGGTAGGGCCGAATGACGTGCGTGAGCGGGCCTGGGTGATCGGTGGTCAGCTGACCTTCGAACGGCCGACCGCGGCCGGAACGCAGGTCTCGGTGATCGAGGGCTGGACCTTGCCCGGGTTGGTGGACGCGCACTGCCATGTCGGACTCGATACTCACGGTTCGGTCGATCAGGCCACCGCGGAACGGCAGGCGGTGACAGACCGGGACGCCGGGGCGCTCCTGCTGCGGGATGCCGGTTCGCCGAGCGACACCCGGTGGATGGACGATCGGCCGGACCTGCCGCAGATCATCCGGGCCGGTCGACACATCGCTCGCACCAAGCGCTACCTGCGCAACTACGCGGACGAGATCGAGCCGGACGAACTCCCGGCGGTGATGGCCCTGCAGGCCCGGCGCGGTGATGGCTGGGTGAAGCTGGTCGGGGACTGGATCGACCGTTCGATCGGTGACCTGGCCCCGTGTTGGCCGGCCGACACGCTGGTCGCCGGAATCGCCGCCGCGCACCGCGAGGGTGCCCGGGTGACGGCGCACTGCTTCGGCGAGGACTGTCTGCCGGATCTGATCGCCGCTGGCATCGACTGCATCGAGCACGCCACCGGGCTGAGCGAGGCGACCCGGGCCGAGGCGGTTCGGCGCCGGGTCGCGATCGTGCCGACCCTGGTGAACATCGACACCTTCCCCGCGCTCGCGACTCAGGCCGAAACGAAGTTCCCGATCTACGCGGCGCACATGCGGGACCTGCATACTCGTCGACACCGGAACGTCCGGGACGCGTACGAGGCGGGGGTACCGGTGTTCTGTGGCACCGACGCGGGGGGATCCCTGCCGCATGGACTGGTCGCGAGCGAAGTCCTTCAACTGCGGACGGCGGGCCTGTCCGACCTGGCAGCGCTGGACGCTGCCTGCTGGTCCGCGCGCGACTGGCTCGGCCGGCCGGGGCTGACCGAGGGCGCACCGGCGGATCTGGTCGTCTACCCGGCCGACCCGCGAGCCGACGTTGCGGTGCTCGCGGCGCCGTCCGCGATCGTGCTCCGCGGCCAGCCAGTTCCCGACCGGCCAGTTCCCGACCGGCCAGACGGATTGCTGGACGGGCAGCCGTGACCGAACAGGTGGCGCTCCGGGTGGGGGAGGCCCCGACCGCGACCGTACGGCGGACACCCCGGCCGTCGCCGGCTGACGGGCTGCTACGACGTTCCACGCGGGCCCGCGAGGTGGCCCTGGTCGGCGTCGGCTCGCTCGGCCTGGCCGCCGCGATGACCTGGCCGGTGCTGCGCTCCCCGACCCGCACGGTGTCGCAGGACCTGGTCGACCCGCTCTACTTCGTCTGGCAGATCGCCTGGACCGGGCACGCGCTCGGCGCCGATCCGGCCAGCATGTACACCACCAACGCGTTCCTGCACGCCCCCGGCAACCTGGCCTATACCGACACGATGCTCGGCTACGCGCCGTTCGCCGCCATCGTCAACGCCGTCGTGCCCGGCACCGCCGGCGCCCTGTTGACCTACAACCTGCTGTTCGTGCTGGCCGCGGCGCTCGCCTTCGCCGGGGCCTACCTGCTGGCCCGGGTGCTCGGCGCCCGGCCGTCCGGGGCACTGGTCGCGGCCGGGGCCTACGCCTACGCGCCCTGGCACCTGGCGCACGCCAGGCATCTGAACGTGCTTTCGTCCGGCGGCATCGTGCTGGCGTTAGCGCTGCTGGCGTACGGGCACGGCTGGTCACTGCGCGCCGATCGGGCGGGGGTCACCGCCCGCCGGCGACCCGGCTGGATCGTGGCCGGCTGGCTGGTGGCCTGCTGGCAGCTCAGCCTGGGGTTCGCGCTCGGGGTGCCGTTCGCCTGGGCGCTGTTGCTGGTTCTGCTGGGCGCCGGGATCTCCTGGCGGCGGCGCGGCCGGCCACCGCTGGCGCCCGGTCTACGGGCCGCGAACACCGCTGGGGCGCTCGCCTTCCTGGTCACCGGAGTGTTGCTGGCGTTGCCCTACCTGACCGTGGTCAACGACTTCCCGGTGGCCAAGCGGACCGAGCACATGGTGTGGACGTACTCGCCGCCGGTGCGTGGGCTGTTCACGGCACCGCCGGAGAGTTGGTGGTGGGGCTCGCTGCACTCCGGGCTGCGAGCCGGCATGCACGCCATCCCCGAACAGGCCCTGCTACCCGGGTTCGTGCTGTTCATCCTGGCCATGATCGGTCTGAAGTACTCCGCCTGGGCGCTCCGGCACCGGGTCGTGCTGGCGATCACCGTGCTGGTCACGGCCCTGCTGGCGATGGGTACGTCGGCGCCGGGCGGGGGCAGCTGGACCTACCTCGTGCTCTTCCGCTACCTGCCCGGCTTTTCCGCCGTCCGTACCCCCGGCCGCCTGGTGCTGTGGTGCACGCTGGCGCTCGCCCTCCTGGCTGCGGGCGCGGTGACCCGGGCGGTCGAGCAGATCGCCCGTTCCGGCCGGGTCCGAGAGGTCCGGGTTGGAGGGATATCGCCGCGTGCGCTGTCCGCTCTGCTGCTGGTCCCGGCGGTGCTGGTGGTGGCCGAGGGGATCGGGCAGGTGGCCCAACCGGTGGTGCCGTCGGCGCCGGTGGCGTTGCGGACGCTGGCCGGACCGGTCCTCGTGTTGCCCACCTCCCAGCAGGGCGATTACACCGTGATGACTTGGTCAACGGATGGCTGGCCGGAGCTGGTGAACGGCGGCAGCGGCTTCGAACCGCCGATCCAGTCGATGTTGCGGCGGACGGCGCAGGCGTTCCCGAGCGCCGATTCCGTGCAACGGTTGCGGGCCGCCGGAGTGCAGACGGTGGTGCTCGATCGCGCCTTGGCCGCCGGCACCCCGTGGGCGACGCTGGCCGCAGATCCCGGCTCGCTGGTCGCCGCAGCCGGTATTCAAGTCCGCTACCAAGGGACGGCGGCGATTTACACTCTCTCGGCCCAAGCCGGGCCATGATCAGCAGTGGTGTTCGCGGAGCGTGCGCGGTCTGGCACAATGGACTGTCGTACCCGGCCGATGCGGACCCTCTCACTGCAGGCGTGCCGAGTCCTCGGTTGATCGAAGCGGTTCGGACCCCACCCGAAACGCGGCGAACGACCATATCCAGCCAGAAGTAGGAGCCCACACCCGTGGCAGTCAAGATCCGTCTCAAGCGCATGGGCAAGATCCGCGCGCCGTACTACCGCATCGTTGTCGCCGACTCCCGCACCAAGCGGGACGGTCGCGCGATCGAGGAGATCGGCAAGTACCACCCGACGCACGAGCCGTCGGTGATGGAGGTCAACAAGGAGCGCGTGCAGTACTGGCTCTCCGTCGGCGCTCAGCCGACCGAGCAGGTCCTTGCGATCCTCAAGGTCACCGGTGACTGGCAGCAGTTCAAGGGCCTGCCGGGCGCCGAGGGCACCCTGCGGGTTGCCGGCCAGAAGGTCGACGACCGGTCCGGCTTCGACGAGGCCAAGAGCCTGAACGAGAACGAGGCCAAGACGCTCAAGGCCAAGCGCGGCAAGGGCGACGACAAGCCGGCCGCTGACAAGGCTGCCAAGGCCGACAAGCCGGCCGAGGCCAAGGCTGACAAGCCCGCCGAGGCCAAGGCCGAGGACAAGCCCGCCGAAGCGCCGGCCGCGGCCGCCGCTACCGAGGGTGCAGAGGCCTGACCGTGCTGGTCGATGCTCTGGAGCACCTGGTTCGCGGCATCGTTGCGCACCCCGACGACGTCAGCGTGCGCAGCAAGTCGCTGCGTCGCGGGGCGTTGCTCGAGGTGCGCGTGCACCCGGAGGATCTCGGTCGGGTGATCGGCCGTTCCGGTCGGACCGCCACCGCGCTGCGCACGGTGGTCAAGGCGATCTCGGACGGCGAGCCGGTTCGGGTCGACGTTGTCGATGTAGATCGCGGTCGCTGAGAGTGCGTCAGTGCGACTGATCGTGGCTCGGATTGGCCGCGCACACGGTTTGCGCGGTGAGGTGAGCGTCGAGGTGCGGACCGACGCACCCGATGAACGCTTCGTCGAGGGGGCCGTCCTCCATGTCGAGGACGGCCCCCGTCGCCGTGCCCTGCTGGCCACCGGCGGCCCGACGTCCCTCACTCTCACCCGGGCCCGAGACAACAACGGCATCCTGTTGCTGACCTTCGCCGAGGTGAGCGATCGGAGTACCGCCGAGAACCTGCGGGATGTGATCCTCGAGGCGGAAGTCGCCGAGGAGTCGGACGAGGCGGATGCCTGGTACGACCATGAACTCGTGGGCTTGATCGCCGTTGACCCGGCCGGTGTCCGGCTCGGTGAGGTGATCGCCGTCCAACATCCTGGAGCCCAGGACCTGCTCGTCATCCGAACCCCCCGGGCCGGCAACCGACTGGTGCCGTTCGTCTCGGCGATCGTTCCCGAGGTCGACGTCAAGGGCGGCCGGATTGTCATGACCGCACCCGCGGGGCTGTTGGAAGATCTTCCGGAGACCGGTGACTGACGCAGTGCTGCGGATCGACGTCGTCACGATCTTCCCGGAGTACCTCGGCCCGCTGGACCTGTCCCTGATCGGGAAGGCTCGGCGCAGCGGCATGCTCGATCTCGCCGTCCACGACCTTCGTGATTTCACCCACGACCGGCATCGGACCGTGGACGACGCACCGGCCGGTGGCGGCGCCGGGATGGTGATGCGGCCGGAGCCGTGGAGCGCGGCGCTGGAAGGCGTGCTGGCGGCCGGACGTACCGCGCTGGCAGGCCACGGGGCCGACCCGGCCGCGGTCCCCACCCTGCTGGTGCCCAGCCCTTCCGGACAGCCGTTCAACCAGGCGATGGCTCGCGACCTGGCCACTCGGGAATGGCTGGCCTTCGCCTGCGGTCGCTATGAGGGCATCGACGAACGGGTCTACGACGACGCGGCCACGATCATGCCGGTCCTGCCCGTCAGCCTCGGTGACTACGTGCTGAACGGTGGCGAGGTGGCTGTCCTGGCGATCATCGAGGCGGTCGCCCGGCTGATCCCCGGCGTGCTCGGTAACGCCGAGAGCCTGGTCGAGGAGAGCCACGAGGACGGCCTGCTGGAGTACCCGGTCTACACCAAGCCCGCGAGCTGGCGGGGCCGCGAGGTACCACCCGTGCTGCTGTCCGGGCACCATGCCCAGGTCGGCCGCTGGCGTCGGGACGAGCGATTGCGGCGCACTGCCCGACGGCGACCGGACCTGCTCGCCGTGCTGAACCCGGCCGACTTCGACCGGGCCGACCTGGCCGTTCTGGCCGCCGAGGGTTGGCAGCCGGACGGGTCACGATTTCAGCGGGTGCCTGCCCCTGTGGCAGACTGAAGCTCTTGTGCCGCTGGTCGGCTGCGCCCCTGCCACCGGGGGGATGCGCGGATCGGGCCAACTGTCTCATCTCAGTCGGCACAGAACTGGTACTTACCCACGATTGGGTAGGTGCTGTGACCCGCAGATTCTTCAACCTGCGCGGGTGACCTGTGGCATTCGCGAGAGAGTGACCTGACATGCACACGCTGGACAGCCTTGACTCCGCCTCCCTGCGGACCGACGTCCCGAAGTTCCGGGCCGGTGACACCCTCAAGGTTCACGTCCGGGTCGTCGAGGGCACGCGCTCCCGGATCCAGCTCTTCCAGGGCGTCGTGATCCGTCGCTCCGGTGGTGGCGTTCGCGAGACCTTCACCGTCCGTAAGGTCAGCTTCGGCGTCGGCGTCGAGCGCACCTTCCCGGTGCACTCGCCGATCATCGAGAAGATCGAGGTCGCGACCCGCGGTGACGTCCGCCGGGCGAAGCTTTACTACCTGCGCTCGCTCCGCGGCAAGGCCGCCAAGATCAAGGAGAAGCGGGACGCCCTCCCGACTCGCTGACTCGATCGGATCCAACTCGCACGGGCTCGCACCGCTTCGGTGCGAGTCCGTGCGAGGATCGGTCGCAGTGAGGAAGATTCGATCGACCTGGTGACCGGTCTGACGGAGGGTGGCAAGTGGTGCTGACCGGTGATCCCACGACGGAAACCGGTTCCCGACCACCACCGCCCTCGACCCACCGGCCCGGCCCGGAGCGGCGTCGCAGCCCGGCCCGCCGGATCGCGGTCATCGCCCTGGTCGCTGCCCTGGCACTGAGCCTGGTCCGTTCGCTACTGGTCCAGTCGTACGTCGTCCCCACCGGCTCGATGGAGCCGACTGTCCGCCCAGGCGATCGAGTGCTGGTCTCTCGCCTGGCCTACCGGATCGGTGACATCCACCGCGGCGATGTGATCGTGTTCAACGGCGCCGGCGTGTTCGAACCCGATATCGCCCCGGCCGGCTCGCCGCTCGCCTCCGCAGGCAGGGCCGTGGCCTCCGCGTTCAGCCTGCCGATCGGCTCTCGGGACTACCTGAAGCGGGTGATCGGTCTGCCCGGTGACCACGTGATCTGCTGCGATGCCCAGGGCCGGGTCAGCGTGAACGGCGTGGCGCTGAACGAGACCTACCTCAACCCCCAAGGTGCCTCGGAGAGCGTCCGATTCGACATCGTGGTGCCACCGGGTCGGCTCTGGGTACTGGGTGACAACCGTGGTGATTCTGCGGATTCCCGGTCGCATCTCGGCGACCCCGGCGGAGGCACGGTTCCGGTGGGTCGCGTCGTGGGCCGGGTGACCAGGATTTACTGGCCGCCGGCTGATGCCGGTGGGATCGGGACGGACCAGCGGTGACTGACATCAAGGCGTCCGAGGATGCGGCAGGGGCGGAAGACGCCCCCGGACCCGCTTCGGGAGCGCAGGGGGCCCTGTTCGCTCTGGCCCGCGAGGTGATCCTGGTCCTGGTCATCGCGCTCGGGCTGTCCTTGCTGATCAAGACCGTCTTGGTGCAGGCGTTCTTCATTCCCTCGCCGTCGATGGAGAGCACCCTGATCCGCGGCGATCGGGTGCTGGTCAACAAGCTGACCCCGGGCCCGTTTGACCTCAAGCGCGGGGAAGTCGTGGTCTTCTCCGACCCGGACAACTGGTTGTCGCCGACCGAGCGGGCACCCGAGGGGGCGATCCGCGGCGGGATTCGCTCCGGCTTGATCTTCGTTGGCCTGCTGCCGGCCGACTCGGACGAGCATTTGATCAAGCGTCTGATCGGGTTACCCGGAGATACCGTGGTCTGCTGCGATGCCGACGGCCGGCTGACGGTCAACGGAGTGTCGATCGACGAGCCTTACGTCCACGGCGATGATCGGCCGAGTGAGAAGGATTTCTCGATCACGGTTCCGGCCGATCACATCTGGGTGATGGGCGACAACCGGTTGGTTTCCCAGGACTCGCGCTTCCACCAGGACGACGCCAACGGCGGGAGCGTC
>DATINJ010000168.1:0-7786 GCA_035474375.1 Kineosporiaceae bacterium
TGGAAAGCTGGCAACAGCACTCCGGGCAACCGATCGATCGGTCGACCCGGGCGGCGTTGCTCGCCAACGACGCCACCGCGCTGGCCGCTTACATGCGCCAGGCCGAGGTCGACACCGGCGTGCCGGAGAGCCGACTGGCCATGTTCGACGTCCCCACCCTGATGCTGGTCGGAGCCGAGGACACCGAGCGACTGGCGGCCGCTCAGTTGGTGCAGGCCACTGCTGGACAGGCGAGATTGCAGGTGATCCCCGGTGCCACGCATGGTGACCTGCTGCTGCACCCGGAAGCACTCCCGGCGATCCGCGACTTCCTCGCCGCCACGCCAAACTAGGCCGCCGCCACGCCAAACTAGGCCGCCGCCACGCCAAACTAGGCCGCCGCAGGGCTCGGCCGAACTGCGGTCAGCACCGTTTTGGACCATGAATGGACCCTGATGGTCAATTCGATCGGCCTTTCCAAGACCGTGGTGATCATGCACGGTTGCCCGCCAAGGCACGCGATCATGCACGGTTGCCCGCCAAGGCCCGCGATCATGCACGGTTGCCCGCCTCGAGGTGGGCAACCGTGCATGATCACCGCAATGTCGGTGAGTTAAGCGCTGGAGTGACTGGGGTGAGGTTGCCTGAGGTCGCATCTGCGTCGCTTCGACCCGTGATCATGCACTTGGGAGGCGCGTCAGCGCCGGCGTGCCCTGGCCTGACGAGCAAGCGTGCATGATCACGGCTGTTGTTCAGGGGTCCCGCGGTGGCTTAACTCACCGGCATTGATGATCACCGCAGAAGCTTGGGTGGGGCCGAATAGGCCATCAGGGTCTGGATATCGTCGACGCGGGCTTCGGCAGCGGTCCAAAGCGGTGCTGACCGCGGTCTGGACCTCGAGGAATGGGGGAGCGGGTGGTGGTGGGACGGCGATAGCTTCGGTCTCGTGACCTACGACATCAGGGAACTGAGCGACGAGAAAGAGCTGACCAGAGCGCTGGAGGTGTTCTGCACCAGCCTGGTGGGCTTGCCGGTACCCGACGGTGAACCGGGAATCCTGGAGTTCGTCGAGGCCGGCCGGCCGCTGGGGGTCTATCTGCCGGGCCCGAACGGTGATCTCGAGCTGGTCGGTACCGCCGGGTCGTATACCAGCCGGCTCACCGTTCCCGGCGGTGCCAAGGTGCCGATGGCGGCCGTGACCGATGTCGGGGTGTTGCCGACGCACACTCGGCGCGGCCTGGCCAGCGCCTTGATCCGCCGGCAGCTGCAGCAGACCGCCGAGCGAGGAGAGATCGTGGCGACGCTGCGGGCCAGCGAAGCGACGATCTACGAACGGTTCGGGTACGGAATCGCGAGCGCCACGACGGCAGTCGAGGTGCAGGTCGCTCGGGCCCGACTGCGGCCGACCGTTCCGGTTGACGCTGTCGGGTCGGGAGAGGACGCCGACAGCGCTGCGGTCCGGTTCGTTGACCCGAAGGCCTCGTGGGAGTTGCTGGCCAGGATCTACGCCCACGGCTCGGGTGTCGGCCGAATCGAGCGGCCACAGGTGTATTGGAACGGCCATCAGTGGGCGGCGAACCGAACCAAGGACCCGCTGTACGTGGTGGTGCACGGGGCTCCGGGTGCCGAGGACGGATACCTGCGCTACCACTCCGACAGCGTCGGGCCCTGGTTCACCAGTTCGGACCGGGCCATCGTGGTTGACGACCTGATCGCACACACCCCGCAGGCGTATCTGGCACTGCTGCGCTTCCTGCTCTCCGTCGACCTGGTGCATCGCATCGTGTTCGGCAAGGCTCCGGTTGACCACTCGCTGGAGAAGCTGCTGGTGGACGAGCGGGCGGTGCGGACGACCGGGATCAGCGACGAGACCTGGCTGCGGTTGATCGACGTCCAGGCGGCGCTGTCCGCGCGGACCTACCGCGGTTCGAGGGCAGTGACGATCGCGGTGATCGACGACCTGCTACCGGCGAACACGGGTAGATACCGGGTGTCGGCGTCCGGGGTGGAACGCACCGACGCCGATCCGGAACTGACTGTGGACGTCGCGGCGCTGGCCTGCGTGTACCTCGGCGGTACCCGCTGGTGGCAACTGGCGTACGGGGGCCGAGCAGTGGAGCATCGGCCGGGCGCGCTGGAGGACGCCGAGCAGCTCTTCGGCCTCGATCGGCCGCCGTTCGCCGGCACCATGTTCTGACGAGCCGGCCGGGCCGGGCCGGCCGGACTGCCGGGCCGGCTGGCAGGGCAGGGCGGGCCGGGGCTGGCGGGCTGGGCCGGGCTAGCTGGCGGGCTGGGCTTGCGGCCCGCCAGCTAGCCTTCGGCTACAGCGCGGAGTTGGCCTTCCAGGTGGCGCGGGGCACGTTCCAGTCGTACAGCCCGGGGTCCTGGGTATTGATCCGGTCCTGCGGGCCCCGCCCGGTGTTGCTGACGATCACGACGTCGCCGGGAACGGCATGGTCGTAGAACTTCTCGGCATTGATCTTCGACAGGTGAATGCAGCCGTGCGAGACGTTGGCACGGCCGATCAGGGGGTCCCAGTCGGCGGCGTGCAGGAAGGTGCCGGACGCCGTGATCCGGGTGGCGAAGTACTCCGGGTCGTCGTAGTAGTCCGGGTCCTTCTTGTCACAGGTGATCTTGGCGCTGCAGGAGTCCATCCGCTCCACCAGCGACTTGCCGAGCACCACGTAGGTGCCGCTGTAGGTCTCCAGGCCACTCTTGCCGGTACCGGTCGGCCAGTTGGCCACCAGCTTGCCGTCGCGGTAAATCTTGATCCGGTGACTGCTTCCGTCGACCCGGGTGATGTGCGAGGCGCCGATCCGGAAGGTCTGCGAGTAGTCCTGGCGCCCGTACCGGTTGGGCGCCGCCTTCACCCCGGCGATGCCCATCGCGAGCGAGACCTTCGTGCCCGGCGTCCAGAACTTGGTCGGCTTCCAGTGCACTTCCCGGCTGTTCAACCAGGACCAGCTGCCGCTGACCGAGTTGCCGCCCGGGGTCCGGGCGCTGAGCTCCATCACCTTCTCCATGGCGGCCCGCCGGGTGATCGGGGTAAGGAACCGGACGACCACCGGTTGCCCGATGCCCACCGTTGCCCCGTTGCTGGGCGTGACGGTGAATCCCACCCGCTTGCTGTCCGGAACCGCGGCCGCCTTGAAGCTCAGCTTCTTGGTACTGACCTCTCCAACGCTGTCTTTCACCTTCGTCACCGCGCGATAGGCCAACGCCGGCTTGGGCGGATCCTCGGATACCCAGGTCAGCCCATCCGCTGACACTGAGCCGGCCAGCTTGTGCTTTCCTTTTTTGGTGCTGACCTGCACCGATTCAAAAGTGCCCTGGGTCACCGCGAGACGAACCGACTTGGTGTAGGAGGGTGTCTTGGCGGTCAGCTTCACCGTGGGCTTCGGCACCGGAGCCGGCGTGGTCGGGACCACGTTTGCTTCCTGCGCCCCGGCCAAGGACACATCGTGCTGAGTGCCCACAGATGTACACCCGGTAACCGTTGCCAACAAGACCACGGCCGCCACTGGCAACGTGAATCTGTGCCTGCGGCCGTTCGCCATTCTTCGCCCACCCACCATCATGCGGATCATTGTCCAGTAGAAACAGAGTGCTATTCGCCAAGTTGGACGAACTGAGGTGGATCATAGGCGGAACACAGGCCGGGAGCGGGGTTTGATGCCGTTTTGCGGACGAATGGTTACTATCCGTGCCCGTCACCTAGGCGGACGAAACGGACGAATGCCGAACATGATCGGTGCGGGCCGCTTTCCGTTCGGGGTGGCTGGCGCCGGACGTCACGCTGGCGCACTCGTGCGGGGACACCGATCGAGCTTGCTCCTTCTCGGGGTCAGCGCCACTCATGCGCCGGGCTGTGACCTGCCAATGGGCTGAGGGATCGCACCCGAGGGATCGGAAGGCGGATCAGGCCCTCAGCGGGCCACCCGGCCGAAGACCACGGCGGCGTCCCAAATAGCGCGCTTCTGGACAGTCTTTCCGCTGCGAGGCGAGTCGTAGATCTGGCCGCCACCGGCGTAGATGCCGACGTGGTACGCCCGATTCCCGGAAACGAAGAACACCAGATCGCCGGCCCGAGCCTGAGATCGGGAAATCCGGCGGGTCGCCTGCATTTGCTGATTTGCCGTGCGGGGTAAGGAAATTCCGAGTTGGCGGTAGACGTATCCGGTGTAGCCGGAGCAGTCGAACCCGCGCGGCGTGGTGCCGCCGTACCGGTACGGAGTGCCGACGTAGCGCGCTGCTACCGCCAGAACTGAGGATCCGGACTTGGCTGGAGCGGTCGGCTCGGTGACCCGGCGGCTCTTCGCCGGGGCGGGCTTGGTGCGCTTCGCCGGCGCCACGGCCTGGCTGCGCTTGGCCGCTGTGGCGGAAGCGGTGACTGCCTGGTGACTCGGCTCCACCTTCGCCTGGGCGACGGCAGGCGGTGGGGCGGGAGGCCGGACGACGGTGGGCACGGCGCGGAAGGCGCTGGACTCGAAGGTGACCGTGGCTGTCATCGGTGCCGACATCTCGGTGCCGCTGTTCGCGCGGGGCGCGGAACTGAGCAGGCCGGCCGAGACCGCTCGGTACGACGTCAGCCCGGCGCTCGTCGAGGTCGCCCGCGATGACGCGGATTCGGTGCCGGCAGCGTGCGTGGGCAGCCCGGCGGTTGCGATCATTCCGGTCGACGCCGCCAGCACGGCGCTGGTGCGGCCGGCGACAGCGATTCGGCCAGTGACGGTGTCGCCGGCGTCCGTCAGGAATGTAACGGCTCGTTGAGGGCTGCGGTGACGTGCGGGATCGCGATAGGACAACGTGTGCCTCTCCCGACGCCTACGAGGTGCGCTGTCGGGTCGGGTGAAAGCCGATCCACCCGTGGATCTTTCCCCGTCTCTGCCAGCCAGTCGTCACGGACACGGCGCGGTGGCAGAGTTCGGCGTCCGGCCGGGCACCTGCTTGAAAAGCAGTTGTTCCGAACGTACGACCCTTCGGCCGCTATGTCACGGCTCGGTACCATTCTTGAAAGTGGCTTGGCACAGGCTTATCTCAGGCTTGTCTATTTGAGCCCGCGCAGCCAGATCATCGTCGCCAGCGGTGTCCGCGCCAGGATCTGGTGCGCCAAGGGTTCAGAAACGTCGATCGCGATCCGACATCTCAGCAACACACTCGTCCCAGGGGAAAGGCACTGCCCATGATCGTGCCGACTGAGACTGAGCCCGCGGGCAGTCCGGATACGTCGCAGGCGACTGCGTCCGATGCCGACAACGAGGACCGCGCCGGACGGCTGGGCCCATTCTTGCCGCAGCGGCGGGAAGCGATTTTCCTGATCGGCGGTGGCCTGCTCGGCGCGGCGCTCGGCGGTGGTGGTGCGGCCTATGCGTTGCATTCGCCGGGGGCGCCGGTTCGGGACGACGAGGCCGAATTGTCCTCGGACGAGGGCCGGGAACGATTGGAATCCGGGAACGCTCGCTATGCCGCGGGGAAGCCGGTGCACGCCGACCAGAGCGTCGAGCGCCGGGAGGGCGTTGCCGATTCCCAGACGCCGTTCGCCGTGATCCTGTCTTGCGCGGACTCTCGGGTGCCACCAGAAGTGATCTTCGATCAGGGTCTGGGTGACCTGTTCGTCGTCCGCAGCGCCGGTCAGGTCATCGACCATGCCGTCCAGGGGTCACTGCAGTATGGGGTCGAACACCTGAAGATTCCCCTGCTGGTGGTGCTCGGGCATTCCGACTGCGGTGCCGTCCAGGCCACCGTGGAGGCGATCGAGAAGAAGTCCAAGCCCTCCGGCACCGACGTCGATGCCCTGATCGCGGCGATCCGGCCGGCCGTCGTCGAGGCCGAGGAGACCGGTGCCGACAAGACCAATCTGGTCAGCGTCTCGACCGACATCAACGTTGAGCGAATCGTTGAACACCTGAAGTCCGTAGCTGTGCTCAGAGAGGCCTCGACGCTGCGCAAGGTGAAGATCGTCGGGGCCGTGTACAGCGTTGAAACCGGTCAGGTGAGCTGGCTGTAGCTGGGCTTTCGACGTCGGACGGTGATGAAGAGCCGATGCGCGGTGATCACGACGGTCAGCCAGGCGAGCGCCAGCGTCCAGGCAACAACCACGTCGGTCAGCCAATGGTGGCCCAGATAGACCCGACTCAGCCCCATCGTCAGCGCAAAGCTCAAGGCCAGCGTGATCGTGAGGGCCCGGGCCCAGGCGGTGCGCTGTTTGCGGACCAACAGGTACGCCACGATCCCGGCCAGGGCCAGCGAGTTCAACGCGTGCCCGCTCGGAAACGAGAAACTTGTCTCGAACGGCGGGACGGCGTCCACCAACGGTGGCCGGCTCCGGCCGACCATCGCTTTGCCGACGACGGTAAGCAGGAGCGAGCCCAGCCCGGTGACGGCGGTGAGCACGATCGGCGTCCACTGCCGCCAGAGCACCGCGAGCCCGACCGCCACCAGGGTGGCCAGGATCGGCATTTCTACCGGACCACCGAGATCGGTGTACGCGGTGATGAGCCGGTCCCCGGTCGAGGTCCGAACCGCGAGGGCGGCGTCCAGGGCCGGCCGGTCCAGCCCGGAGATCCCGTCCGACTCGGCCACCGCGTCGTAGACGTCGGCCGCGAGTGCGGTGAGGACGGCGACCAGACCCAACCCGATCGCCAGGGTGATAGCCAGCAGTCGGTCCGGTGCGATTCTCCGGGCCGCACGCAGGGTCAGATCGAGGACGAATCGGCCGGTCGCGGTTGGCCAGAGGGTTAGGTCCCGGGTGCCGACGTAGTCCTGCTCAGGGGCCTCAGCCAGGGCCCGGTCAACGGCAGGATCTACTTCGGGGCCGGTGTCAGGGTCTGCACTCATCAATCCCATCGTGCCCGCTGGCGGCAATCCTTGCCCGTTCGTCCGGCCTGGACGGGCTCCGAGCAGGGCCCATCGTCCGTTCGACCGTGGGGGATCGGGCGATTCGATGGCGAACCACGAGCCACTGTGGTGACACTGTGTATGCATGATATGCCGCTGGGTTACCGACTCGAGATTCGCGACCTTCGGACGGCGCGTGGTCATCACCTCCGCAGTGTTCGGGCTGACCACCGTGGGCAGTGCGGGCGTTGCGATGGCCGCCGATCCGATCGGCTTCAGTCCGGCGGCGAAGGTGGTCTTCCGCGCGCCGATGGCGGTCTCAGTCACGTTCAAGGAACCGCTGCGCGGGACCGGGGCCCGGATGCGGATCTTGACGGACGACGGCGACGTCGGCACCGGCAAGGTGACGACCGGCCAGAAGACGCTGAAGCGTGAGCTCCGGCTCGGCGCTCCTGCCGGGAAGTACACCGTGGAATGGAATGCGGTCTCGGCGAAGGGGCAGAAAATGTCCGGCAGTTTCTCGTTCCAGGCTGCGCGCGGCAACGGCGAGGTGAAGCGGACCTCGCCGGTACCCAGTCCGCCGGTGGCCAGCCCGTCGGTGGCCAGTGCCGCTCCCACCGGACCGGCGGTTTCCCGTACACCGGTGGTGACGGAGGCGGCCCCGGATCCGAGCCCCACCCCGGAAGTGTCGGTATCGACCGCGGCGACTCCGGAATGGATCGCCGGTTCGGACCCGCTCTGGACCGAGTCGACCGACATGCCGTCCGCGATCTCGGCGGACCGCGCGGGCGGATCCGGTCAAGCTGGAACGGCTCGGGGCGTGTCGACCGGGTTTACCGCCGTCCCGCTGACCGTTGGCGGCCTGCTGGTCCTCGCCGCGGGGATGGTCTCCCTCTTCAATCGCCCACGCCTGCGCGGCTAACCCGAAGTGGTCGCGCAGAATGACCCTTTGCCAGGGTCATTCTGCGCG
>DATINJ010000169.1:0-23171 GCA_035474375.1 Kineosporiaceae bacterium
CGGCCCTCGAAATGCGGGGTGAATCCCTCGTCGTAGCGGTAGTAGCCGCTGGCACAGAACAGCCAGCTGCAGGTGAACGCCGTGCGCTCGCCACTGTCGGTGCGCTCGACCTCCACCCGCCACTGCGCCTGCTCACTCGACCAGGACGCCCGCAGCACCTTGTGATGGAACCGCACGTTGCGGTCGATCCCGTGTTCGGCTGCGGTCTCGCGCAGGTAACTCAGGATCGCCGGCGCGTCGGCGATCGCTTTCTCGTCGCGCCAGGGCTTGAACTCATAGCCGAACGTGTGCAGATCCGAGTCCGACCGGATGCCCGGATACCGAAACAGATCCCAGGTCCCGCCGCTGTCCGCGCGCGCCTCCAGGATGGCGTAGCGGCGCTGCGGGTGATCGCGCTGCAGGTAGTAGGCAGCTCCGATGCCGGAGATCCCGGACCCGATCACGATGACGTCGAGATGTTCCGGCTCGGTCCCGGCGGCGGCGGTCATAGGGCGGCTCCATCGACACGGGTCCAGCTGGCTTCACCCCCATGCTTGCGTCTCACCCGGCGTTCCCGAAGAGACAATATGCCCTCCAATTTGCCAGCGTTGGTGCGGATTGCACCAACGACGTCATCCCTGTCGACGCTCAGGTGCAGGAGCGGACCGGTCGGGACCCAGGAAGGCAGGCGGCTCAGGACCCGACCGAGAATGGCGTCGAGGTCAGCGTCTCCGACAGCGCCCAGAAGCGGGCGGCCACCTGCGGATCCTCCGCCGCCGGGATCGCCCGCACGACCTTGGGGGCGCCGCGCATCTCACCCAGCCGACTCGGCCCGATGAACTGCCCGCTGGTCGCCTCCGGCGCCGTGGCCGCGTACAGCTGCGGGAGCGCGCCGTCCGCCGCCGACTGCGCGAACAGCAGGTTGCCCAGTCCACCGAGCCTGGCGATGATCCCGGTCGGCCCGCTGGTCTGCAGGTTGGTGGCCGCGTAACCGGGGTGGGCGAGCAGGCTCGCGGCGGGCAGCCCGGCGGCACGCAGGCGTCGGTCGAGTTCGAGGCCGAAGAGCACGTTGGCGAACTTGGACTGGGCGTAAGCCCCGGTCGGCGAGTAGGGCCGGGAGGTGTAGGAGAGGTCGTCGAAGTCGATGGCGCCGCGCTTGTGCAGGCCGGAGCTGACGGTGACGACGCGAGCGGCCGGGGCACCGGCGAGACGCGGCCACAGCAGCGCGGTGAGGGCGAAGTGTCCGAGGTGGTTGGCGCCGATCTGCAGCTCGAAACCCTGTTGGGTGCGGGTCAGCGGGGGCATCATCACACCCGCGTTGTTGATCAACAGATCGAGGACGGGAAAGTCGCCGGCGGCGAAGGCGCGCACCGAGTCGAGGTCGGCGAGGTCGAGCTGACGCAATTCCAGCCGGGCGCCAGGGATCTGCGCCCGGATCTGCCCGGCGGCGTCGGCGCCCTTGTCGAGATTGCGAACGGCCATGATGACGTGGGCACCGTGTCGCGCGAGTTCGCGGGTGGTCTCCAACCCCAGACCGCTGTTGGCGCCGGTGACCACGGCGGTGCGGCCGGTTTGGTCGGGGATGTCGGCGGCGCTCCAGCGCGGCGGTGCAGCAATCGTTGGCATGAGTCCGAGCGTAAACGCCTGCTCATCCGCGAGGAACTCGCCGGTGGCAGCGGTCAGGCATCGGGCTCCTGCTGGACGTCGAGCAGCAGCAGTTGCTCCGGCTGCAGCGGCGGGGCCTGCAGGCCGATCTCGGCCAGTGCCCGGCCGCTCAGCGTCACGCCGGTGGCCAGCCAGGGGACGGGTCGCAGGGCTGTGGTAGCGGGCGTGCCGCCCGGGGTGGCGGGCCGGACGGTGAACCGAGCCTCGGGCGACAGCCCTGGGAGCCGGATCCGGCTCGCGGCGACCGTAACGGAGGACGCCAGCTGCACGACCGCGAAGAGGGCGCGGTGCCCGTCGTCGGCAACGATCCCGTGCACCAGGGTCGCGGGATCGGGCGAATCGACCCGTACCACCCGGCCACGGTGCAGCCAGTCCCGGTGTCGGCGGTAGAAGGCGACCCACTCCGCCAGGTCGGCCAGCTCGGTCTGGTCCGCGGCGGACAGATCCCATTCGATTCCGAAGTGACCGAAAAGCGCTGTGCCGGCCCGGAATGACAGGTCATGGCGGCGCCCGGTGGTATGGCTGCGCGGGGCGCCGACGTGCGAGCCGATCAGCTCCGGCGGCAGCAGCAGCCCGGTCCAGCGCTGGATCGCCTGGCGCTCGAGGGCGTCGATGCAGTCGCTGGCCCACACCCGGTCGGTGCGCGCCAGCACACCCAGGTCGACGCGGGCGCCACCGGAGGAGCAGGATTCGATCTCCAGCCCGGGGTGCCGCTGGCGCAGGGTGTCGAGCAGGGCATACACGGCCAGGGTCTGGGCGTGGACGGCGGCCCCGCCGCCGACCGAGGCGCCGGCATCCACGAGGTCGCGGTTGTGATCCCACTTGAGATAGTCGAGGTGGTATTCGGTGACCAGCGCGTCGAGTCGCTCCAGCAAGTACTCGAACGCTTCGGGCCGGGTCAGGTCCAGCACCAGCTGACCGCGCACCAGCGGGGGTCTGCGGTCGCCGGTCGCCAGGATCCAGTCCGGGTGGGCCCGGGCCAGGTCGGAGTCGGGGTTCACCATCTCGGGTTCGACCCAGAGACCGAACCGCATCCCGAGCGCCCGCACCCGCTCGACAACGAGGTGCAGGCCTTGCGGCCAAACGTCCGGGTCGACGAACCAGTCGCCGAGACCACGGGTGTCGTCGCGCCGCCCAAGGAACCAGCCGTCGTCCAGCACGAAGAGCTCCGCACCGATCTTCGCGCCCAGCTCCGCCAGCTCCGCTAACCGCTCGAGGTTCTGGTCGAAATAGACTGCCTCCCAAGTGTTCATGATGACCGGACGCGGCCCCGACGGGTGTCCGGGACGGGCCCGCAGGTAGCTGGCGAACCGGTGTGAAAGGTCGTCGAGACCGGTGCCGTGGACCGCATGCACGACCGGCGTTGAGTAGCTCTCCCCCGGACCCAACCGAATCTCACCGCTGAGCAACAGTTCCCCGCCGCCGATCACGGCCTCGCCCGAGGGCAGCCGTTCCGCGTAAGTGCGATGGTTGCCGCTCCATCCGACGTGCACGCCCCAGACCTGCCCGGAGCGGAATCCGAACCCGGCTTCACCGGCGACGAGCAGCAGCGTGCTGTCGGAGCCGGTGCGACCGCGCCGGCTGTCCCGTACGTGGGTGCTGACGCCGAAAGGGCGCCGCTGCGGTGACCGCTCGCGCCCCCACCGCCCGGTCAGTTCCAGCAGCTCGGTGGCGGTGTCGGGCAGTGGCAGAGCGAGCACGAGCCCGTCGAGGGTGTAGTCGTCGGTGCCGCAGTTGTGGACGGTCGCCTCGACGCGGACGAGCCCGGACGGGGTCAGCTCCAGGTCGAGGCGCAACTCCAGGGCGGCCGCCGAATCGCTCGCCGTCACCCGGAGCGCCCCGCCCCCCTCTGGTGCAGTGACGCACTCGACACCGTCGACGGTGAACTGGGTGGACCAGTCCCGCCCGCTGCGGTGGCCCTGCAGCCCGGGCAGCCCCATCCACCCGCCGGAATGCTCGGGTAAAACAGCCACTGGGTGCGGCTCGTCGAGGGCGTTCGGGACCACGGCCGGTCGCGCGACGAGGGCCAGAGCGGTCAGTTCGGCGTCATCAAGGACGCCAGGATCGGCGCCCCAGTGCAGGATCACGGGCAACCCCGAGCCGCGGCAGTCCACCAGCAGCGCCACTTCTGCCGACCGCAGCTGCACAAGGCTGCCCTTCGCATTGAACGGCACCTGATGCTCCGGCGGCACGCATAGCTCCTTCTGGGTGAACAGCGACATATGGAACGTTCAATACGTGGAACGTTCGCATGGAACGTTCCATGGGATGAGGAAGCTGTCAAGCAGATCCGGAAGGACCGTTCGGGTCACCTCCCCGACCCACGTCGCGTGGTCCTGCGGGGCTGTTAGATTCGGGAGCTACCCAACCAGCCGAAAGGCCCCCTGTGCCCGCCGCGACCCCGCCGACCGACAATTCCCCGCAGGGCCGCCGCGTCGGCATCGTCGATGTCGCCGCCCGGGCGGGAGTCAGCCGCCAGACCGTCTCGAACGTGATCAACGGTCGCAAGGAGTACTACTCACAGAACACCTACGACCGGGTCCTCACCGCCATGGCGGACTTGCGCTACCAGCCGGACCGGGCCGCGCAGAGTCTGCGTTCGCGCCGCTCGAGGCAAATCGGGTACCACATGTTCGGCCAGCAACTGGAGTCGGTGAACGGGTTCTTCCTGCACTTCCTCCAGTCACTGGTGAAGCAGGCGTCCCTCGACGACTATCAGATGCTCGTGTTCACCCACCATGCCGACAACCCGTTGGAGACGTTCAAGGAGCTGATCGCTCGCCGGAGTGTGGACGCTTTCATCCTCTCCGAGTCGACGGTAGACGACCCGCGCGTCCAGCTGCTGGCCGACAGTGGCATCCCGTTCGCCTGCATGGGTCGGCTCGCCCCGACTTTGCCGCAGCAATGGGTGGACGTCGACAACATCGCCGGAATGCTTCCCCTGGTGGAGCATCTCGTGACGGCCGGGCACCGCAGCTTCGCCTACGTCGGCGACGACAGTGGCAACTACTGGACGACCGAGCGATTCCAGGGCCTGCTGCGCGGCCTCGCCGAGCACCGCCTGTCCGTGCCCGCAGCCAACGTGCACTACGGCGACGACCCCGGTGTGCGCTCCTTCGTCCGGCGACTGCTTGCCCGCAAGCGACCGCCCAGCGCCGTGGTGTGCAGCAGCGACGCCGTGGCCGCCGTCGTGGTGAACGTCGCCCATTCGCTCGGACTCGTCGTCGGCCGCGACGTCGCCGTCACCGGCTTCGACGGGGGCGCGATCGGAATGTTCACCGAACCGACCCTCACCAGCGTGCGGATCCCGGTCGAACAGATCGCCCGCGAGCTGATCCACAGGTGCCGCCGCGAGATCGAGTCGGGGCCGACCGCTGAGCCCGGGCTGCTGGTCCCCACGGAATTGGTCCTCGGCGGCAGCGCCTGACCCGCCTCTCGCCAAGCCAGTTTCGCCCTTAACGACCCCTGGTGGCTCATTCGCTCGGCTTCCCCAAACTTCTGCCGTGATCATGCACGGTTGCCCACTCAAAGCGGGTATCCGTGCATGATCACGGCAGAAGTTTGGGCGGGCCGAATCCACCGGCAGGGTCTTAACCGGACGAACAGGGTCGCCTCGCACGCGACCACTTGACGCCCTTCGGTGCGCATGGGATCGTCCGTCCTGATTCGAACCATGGAACGTTCAATGGCGCCACGCTCCTGACTGCGCGAGTGCGTAGTTGATCGTTCAATGTCGGCGCGGACCGTAGCGCAATGGCCTTCCCCAAAGGAGCGGAACCATGAGACAAACGTCCAACCCCTCGCGTCGCAAGGCGCAGGCCTGGGGCACGGCCCTGGCGCTCGCCGTCGCCACCATCGCCCTGGTGTCGAGCCCGGCCGCAGCCGCCACCGACGCGGTGACCGTGGACTTCGCCACTTCCACCGGCGACGTGCTCGGTGAAGCGGCCGGAGCCCTCTACGGGCTCAGCGATCCCGGGGTGCCCACCCCGGCGATCGTCGCCGGGGCCCGCCCGTTGTCGATCACCACGAAGCCGCCGGGCGGCGCGCAGCACCCCAACGGCGACCCGCTGGACGTGGCGCCGGAGTTCTTCGCCGCCGGCGGAAAGAGCATTCTGGTCAACATCCAGGACATCTACCCCGACTGGCCGTACACCGGTGGAGTCCGCCCGGCCGACTTCACGACGTATCTGACCAAGGTCACCGCCGCGGTGTCGCAGATCAAAGCGGCCGACCCGACGCACTTCTCCCAATACGTGTTCGTCCCGTTCAACGAACCGGACGTGGCCAACTGGTACAGCAACTACAGCACGATGAAGACCCAGTTCCTGGCCGACTGGAGTGCCGCGTACAAGACCATCAAGGCGGTGGATGCGACGGCGAAGATCGGCGGTCCCGGCCTGGCCGGCTACAACCGCACCCGGCTGTCGGACCTGCTGACCTATGCCAAGGCCCAGAACCAGCTGCCGGACGTCGTCACCTGGCACGAACTGGCCACGAGCAGCCTGGCGAACTACCGCGGCAACTATGCCAATTACCGCGCCCTGGAGACTTCGCTCGGCATCTCGCCGATCGCGATCAACATCACCGAGTGGGGCAACCGCAGCGATCTGTCGGTGCCGGGCCAGCTCGTGCAGTGGCTGGCGATGATGGAGGACACCAAGGTCGCCGGGAACACCGCCTACTGGACCTACGCGGGCAACCTCAACGACAACGCGGCCGGAACGAATCAGGCCAACGGCGGGTGGTGGTTGCTGAAGTGGTACGGGGATCTCACCGGCAAGACGGTCGCACTGGCGCCCCCGAAACCCAACACCGCGCAGACCGTGCAGGGCATCGCCGCGATCGACTCGACCCGACACCAGGGCACCATCCTGGTCGGCGGTGCGGGCAACGATCTGGCCGTCAACCTGAAGGGTCTGGACGCCGCGACGTTCGGTACCTCCGTCGACGTCCGCGTCCGCCGGGCCGCCTATTCCGGCTACGACGGTGACGCCCCGCTGCCCCCTGTCATTCTCGGTACCAGGCTGGCCGTGTCCGACGGGGCCGCGTCGCTGACCATCCCCAACAGTGACCGGATGAGTGCCTATCAGGTGATTGTCACGCCCGCCGGTGGCGACCGGCCCGCCGCGGACGCCCCCTGGTTGAGCGAGACCGAGGCGGAGAAGACCACGCTGGCGAACGTGACGGCGTACTCCCAAGACACCGACAGGGACGCCTGGCTCTACGCCACCAGCGGCAAGGCCGACGTCGGCAGCACGAACCAGGTCGGCTCGTCGCTGACCTGGAGCACCACCGTGCCGGCCACCGGCACCTACCGGCTGTCCTCGTACGGCGGCGCGAACAAGGCACCGGGGCAGCACGCCCTGTTCGTCGACGGCGAGTTCAACCAGCTGATCCAGTACACCGCTGACCTCGGGTGGACCTACCGCGGTAAGGCAGAGGTGACGCTGCCGCTCACCGCCGGCAAGCACACCCTCTCGGTGCGGATGAGCCGCAACGGGACCACCCTGCTGCCCGGCGGCGACATCGCTCTGGACAAGTTCGACCTCACCCGCGTGCCGGACGTCGAGACCGCCACCTACCCCGCGCGGTTCGCCCGAGTGATCGGGACGACGTCGCTCGTCAGCGGCAGCGGAAGCACCGGCGCCCTGCTGTCGGTCGGCCCCGCCGCCACCGGCCAGTTCTTCCTTTCCGCCCGGGAGAACGGATACCAGGACCTGGCAATCACTTTCCGGGCCCCGAACAAGGGGGTCACCCCGCTGACCGTCACGCTGAACGGCCGTCCGATCAGCGGTCTACAGGCCGACGCAAAGGGCACCTGGACGGCGTCCGCGCGGGTGCACCTGGCCCAGGGCATCTCGGAACTGCGGGTCAGCTCCACCCGAACGGCGAATCTGGACGCCGTCCAGCTCACCCGGGCTACGGACGGCGACAGCGCGACCCAGACGATCGAGGCAGAATCCGGCACCTTCGCCGGAGCCGCGCGTCGAGTGGCGATCGCGGCCACGACCGGGTCGAACGTCTCCGGCGGCGCCGTGGCCGGGTGGCTCGGCGGCGGCTCGGCGAACGCGGTGACCATCGCCCGACCGGCCGGCCTTGCCGCGGGTGCGTACGACATCGGCGTGCGCTACGCCAACGCCGACCAGAACACCGCCGGCCACTACAACACCGACGTGCTCTCGCGGTCCCTCACGGTCTCCGAGACCGGCGGGGGCAGCGTGACCGGCGCGTTCCGGCACAACTACAGCTGGAACAGCTTCTGGTGGCACACCCTGCCGTTGGCCCTGACCACCGCCAGTGGAGACCTGGTGCTGGGCAATGCCTCGGGCAATGCACCGGACGTCGACCAGGTGAGCTTCTCCCCGTTCGTGCTCTCCACCCGGATGACGACCACGAGTTTCACCACGATCACGTCCCTCGACGCCGAGACTTCCTACGGGCAGGGCGCCACCCTCAAGGTGTCGGTGACCGATGACGTGTCGGGCAGCGTGCCCTCCGGCACGGTCCAGGTGCTGGCGGACGGGACCGAGGTGGCCTCGGGTCAACTGTCCTACCGGAAGGCGACGATCACGCTGCCGAAGACCCTGGCCATCGGGAAGCACTCGCTGACCGTCCGCTACGAAGGCGACGACGCTTACGCTCCCTCGTCGGCGGTGGCCGACGTGACCGTCGTCCCCGCGCCGTCGAAGACCGGTATCTCGGTGAGCCCGCACAACGCCGCTGTCGGCGACGAGGGTACGGCGTCGGTGACCGTCACCGCAGATACCGGCGTGCCGGTCGCCGGCGAGGTCACGATCAGCGTCACCGGCGACGGCCCCGACCGCACCTACAACACCTCGCTGAACGCCAGCGGGCGGGCAACGGTCACCCTCGATCCGTTCACGACGTCGGGCACGGTGACCATCACGGCCACCTACGCCGGATCGGACACCGTCGCCACCTCGCAGGGGACGGAGACAGTGACCGTGGCCTGACAGCACGCCAGCCGACGACATCGGGCCCGCCGTCTTCCGGCGGGCCCGATGTCGTCGACCGTGGCTGACACGTTACGGATTTGAATGACGACGTGAGTGGGTAGCCAGCGATCGGAGGGATTGACAAACTGGCGGGGACAAACCGGGAGAAGGGGAGCCAAAGATGTCAATCCACTTGCTGCGTCATCGCCCGATCGGCCGGGCGGTCACCGCCGTCACCGCAGGCCTGCTTGCCGTCGCCGTCCCAACCCTGACCGCCGCGCCCAGCGCGACCGCGGCACCGCCGTCCGGCCCGCAGGAGCTGCAGGCCGCGCTCGACGGCGTCGTGGCGGCGGGTGCCACCGGAGTCTCGCTGCGGGTCGACGACGGGCACCGAACGGTCCGGCTGGCCAGCGGTGCCGCGCAACTGGAGCCGCGGGTGCCGCTGCGGCCGGACGCCCGGTTGCGGGTCGGCAGCATCACCAAGTCGTTCGTGGCCACGGTAACCCTGCAACTCGTCGGTGAGGGCCGGCTGAGCCTGGACGACACCGTGGAGCGCTGGCAGCCAGGGCTCATCCCGAACGGCGCGGACATCACGGTGCGACAGCTGCTCAACCACACCAGCGGGATCTTCAATTACACCGACGACGAGCCCTTCATCCAGAGCCTGTACGCCGAGCCGCTGCGGGCCCGCACGCCGCAGGAGTTGGTCGCCGTCGCGACGGCGCACCCGCCGGTGTTCGCGCCCGGCACGAGCTGGAGCTACTCGAACACGAACTACATCGTCGTCGGTCTGATCCTCGAGCGGGTCACCCACCGGTCAGTGCTCTCGCTATTGCGGCAGCGAATCTTCCAGCCGCTGCGGCTGCACGACACGGTGTACCCGACCCGCTCCCCGAACATCCCCGGATACCACGCGCACGGCTACCTCCCACCATCGCTGAGCGACGCCGTGCCGCCACCGTGGGGCGGGCAAAACCGGTACGTCGACATCTCCGTGTACAGCCCGACGTGGGCCGGGGCCGCCGGTGCGCTGATCTCCAACCCCGACGACCTGCGTCGGTTCTACCGCGCGCTGCTGTCCGGCCGACTGCTGCGTCCGGCCCAGCTCGCCGAAATGAAGACGATGGTAGAGCTCGACCCAGGATTCGGCTACGGCCTCGGGCTGTACACCATCCAGACCCCGTGCGGCCGGATCTGGGGCCACGACGGTGGCGTCCCTGGGTATGCCACGTTCGCGTGGAACGACGAGAGCGGCCGGCGCGGGTTTGTCGCCGGACTGCCCACTGCGCAGGATGAGGCGATCGGCGAGGCCTTGGAAACGCTGCTCCTGGCGGCGGTGTGCCGGGCCTTCGGCCAGCCGGTGCCGAGCGCGACGGCCGCTGCCTCCACCGCCACGCTCCCCCGGCTGGACCGCAGCCTGCCGGCAGCGCGGACCGGTCTGGGGTAGCGGCTCCGGTCGCCTCGCTGGATTGCCGGTGGGCGAGCGCTGTCAGGCGAAGCCAACCGTGACGGTAAGACCGCCGCCGGGATTCGGCACCACTCGCAGATCCGCCCCGTGGCTGTCAGCGATAGCACGCACGATCGCCAATCCCAGCCCGCTACTCCCGCCCTGCATCCGGGGTGCGGCGAGGCGTCGGAACGGCCTCAGGATCTCCTCGATCGCGTCCTCCGGCACCACCGGACCGGTGTTGCTGATCACCAGTTCCACCCGCATGCCGCGTGAGCGCGTCTCGACCTCGACCCGCCCGCCGTCCAGGTTGTAACGGATTGCGTTGTCCAGCAGGTTGCCGATCAGGCTGGCGAGCAGTGTCGGATCGGCGCGTGCCACGACGGCCGGCTGGAGATTGGCGCGAATGATGAGGTCTGCGGCTGTGGGCCCGCGTGCGGCCACCGTCTCGGCGGCGAGCGCGGCCAGGTCGACCGGCTCGGTAGCCACCGGGCTCTGCTCGCCCTGCGCCAGCGCCAGCAGGGCAGCGACCAGCCGCTCCAGTTGGTCTCCGATGCCCAGCAACTCCGCGAACACGGCGCGGGACGACGTCGCGTCGGCGTCTGGATCGGCGAGCGTGACCTGGATCAGGGTCCGCTGGACGGTCAGCGGGGTTCGCAATTCGTGCGAGGCATCGGCGACAAAGCGTCGTTGTGCGGCGTAGGCGGAGTCCAGCCGGGCGTAGAGCCCGGTCAGCGTGGCGGACAGGTCGGCGAACTCCTCGTACCGGCCAACTTCGCCGGGTTCGGGCAGCCGGTCGGCGGTGGCCCCCTCGGCCGCGGAAGCGAGCTCCCGGAGTGGTCGCAACGCCCGCCCGGCAAGCGCCCATCCGATCGGAGCAGCCACGAGCGCTACCAGGATCAACCCCACGACGACAGCCACCAGCACTGGCCCGGTGTTACTCACCGCGCCTGGCCCGGGTGCGGCACCGGCCGCTTGGGTGGACCGACCGGACCACGCGCCGAGGCCGACCACCGCCACCGGGATGGCTCCCAGGACGACTGCCGCCGTGGTGTACAGCAGAGCGAGCCGGGTACGCAGCCGCGGTCGTTCAGTCACCGGCACGGTAACCGCTGTCGCGAACCGTCGTGATGATCGGCGGCTCGCCGAGTTTGGCCCGGAGCCGGCCAAGTGTGGTCTTGACCGTGGTGGTGAACGGGTTGGCGGCCTCGTCCCAAACGTGCTCGAGCAGGTCCTCGGCAGACACCACCAGACCGGGGCGACCCAACAGGTGCGCCAGCACCGCGAACTCCTTCGGGCTGAGGGCCACCGGGCGCCCCGCGCGAGTGACGGTCCGGCGAGCCGGGTCCAGTTCCACGTCGGCGCAACGCAACACCGGAGGCACCGGCGGCCCCGATCGACGTCCGAGCGCCCGGACCCGGGCGACCAGTTCGGGGAAGTCGAACGGCTTGGTCAGGTAGTCGTCAGCGCCGAGATCGAGACCGTGGACCCGGTCAGCGAGCGTACCCGCGGCGGTGAGCATCAGAACCCTGGCGGGCAGGCCGCGCTCGGCGACGCGTCGGCACACGTCGTCACCGGAGACGATCGGCAGGTCGCGATCGAGCACCAGCACGTCGTACGGCGCGAGGTCCAGGCGTTCCAACGCCTGGCCTCCGTCGGTGACGACGTCCACCGCGATTCCTTCGCGTCGTAGCCCGGCCCCGATCGTTCGGGCGAGCAGCTCGTGATCCTCGACAACCAGCACCCGCATCGGCTCAGCATGCCAGCGCACCGGTGACAGTGAGGTGACGGTCGGCTGTCACCGGGCTGTCACCGCCGCCGGCGTAGAAATCAGCGCATGATCCTTGAGACCGAAGCACTCACCAAGAGATACCGACGACGATGGGCATTGCGCGACTGCACACTGGCCGTGCCCGAGGGCGCGATCGTCGGCCTGGTCGGACCGAACGGCGCCGGCAAGACCACCCTGCTGCAGCTGGTCGTGGGCCTGCTCCCGCCGACGGCGGGTGCCATCCGGGTACTCGGCGGCACCCCTGACGCGGCGATGCGATCCGGTCGGGTCGGGTTCGTCGCGCAGGACGCCCCGACGTATGCCGACCTGACCGTCGCCGACCACCTGGCTCTGGGAGCAAGGCTCAACCCCCGTCGCTGGGACGCAGCCGCGGCGCAGGACCGAGTGCAACGGCTGGGACTGCCGCCCCGGCAACGAGCCGGCCGGCTCTCCGGCGGCCAGCGCGCCCAGCTGGCGCTCACCCTCGCCCTGTCGAAACACCCCGACCTCGTGGTCCTCGATGAACCGGTGGCCAGCCTCGATCCGCTCGCGCGCCGCGCGTTCCTGGACGAGACGGTGGCGGGCGCGACAGCCACCGGTACCGCGGTGGTGCTCTCCACGCACCTGGTCGCCGATCTGGCCCACACCTGCACCCACGTGGTGGTCGTCGTCGGAGGTCGGATCCGGCTCGCCGCCGCGATTTCCAGCCTCTGCGCCACCCCGGCCGAGCTGGAAGGCGTCGTTCTGGACGAGCTCGGCCAGGCAACCGACGACCGGCAGCCGAGCCAATGAACCGGTTGTTCACCATTCCGACGACGACCTGGGAGGTCGCATGATCCGGCTCGCACTCCGTCAGTTCCGGACCTCGGCCTGGACCGCGGCGGTCGGCCTCGTCGCCGTCACCGCCGTGGTCCTTGCGACCCGGGCGCATCTTGTCGATGCCGCCGCAGCCGCGCGCCGGGTCTGCGGCTCGGATCCGCATTGCCCCGCCCTCACCTCATTCGTGCTCGACAACACGACCTCGCGAACCGTCTTCGGCCTCGTCGTGGCCGTGACCCCCGCGCTGATCGGCGCATTCTGGGGTGCGCCGTTGATCGCCCGGGAGTTCGAAGCCGGCACCTATCGACTGGTCTGGACCCAAAGCATCAGCCGGAGCCGCTGGCTGGCGGTCAAGCTGGCGGTCGCCGGCGCCGCGACCGTTGTGGCGACCGCGCTGCTCAGCGCGCTCGTCACGTGGTGGGCCGCACCGCTGGACCAAGCCGCGGCGACCGTGTACAGCACTTTCGACCAGCGCGACATCGTGCCGATCGGCTACGCGCTCTTCGCTTTCGCCTTCGGCGTGACTGCGGGCTTGGTCAATCGCCGGATGCTGCCGGCGATGGCCTTGACCCTGGCCGGCCTGCTGGCATTCCGGGTCATTGTGGCCGAATGGATCCGGCCGCTCGTGGTCGCCCCGCGAGTGCTGTCCATCCCGCTGGACCCCGACCGAACCGGGTACGGCTCGGGTGGAAATGTCCTGCTCGGCATCGGACCGAGCAAATTGGAACCGGAGCCGCCGGACATCCCGAACGCCTGGATTCAGTCCGTCCACGTCGTTGACGCCGCCGGGAAGTCGCTCACCGACCAGGTATCGCGGGCGATCTGCCCGGCACTCGGCCAGGAAGGCCGGGGCCCGACCGGCCCGGTCCCGGAAGCCGTCCGACAGCAGATGCACGACTGCGTCGTGAGAATAGGCGAGCGCTATCACCAGGTCATCACCTACCAACCCGCAGACCGGTACTGGACGTTCCAATGGTGGGAACTGGCAATGTTCACACTGGCCACGGCGCTGCTCTGCGGATACGCGAGCTACCGCCTCCGGCGTTTCCGAGGCTGACGAATGCTGAGATCCTCGGGCGGAGCGCTTTCACGTCAGCCGGGCTTAGGCGCGCAGCAGTGCTGCCGGTTCGTCATCGTCGACGAGTTCGTCGACAAGCGTGCCGAGCACCAGGGCGTCGATCTCCACGGCTGGCATGGGCCCATCTAAACGCATCTACTGGTCACGCTGCGTTCTCCTGCCATGATCGCGTTGTCACGACTGGGCATTGGGCGATGCCGCCGACGTGCTTAATTCAAGGTTCTGGCCGGGTTCTGACCCCCTGGGTGCTTCCGTCCCTCGCCGAATCAGGGAAAATGCTCCCCATGCAGGCCCCCTGGCAGCTTCGCGCTCACTTCGCCCAGCGGCTGTCCGACTGCCTTGCTCGGGTGGTCCCGGGGCACACCGCCCTGATCGACGGCGCCGGCGAGGTGAACGCACACGTCACCAGCCAGCGGCTGGGCGGTGGCGAGCGCCTCGCGGTCGAGCGGCAGGGGACGATCCGGGTCGGCAGCCCGGCCGAGCTGGCCGCGGTGGCCAGGATCTTCGCGGCGATGGGCATGTACCCGACCGGCTTCTACGATCTACGCGAGCTTTCGGACGGCACGGTCCCGATCGTCGCCACTGGGTTCCGCCCGAACGACCCGGTCGAACTTGAACGCAACCCGTTCCGGGTCTTCGCCGCCCTGCTCACCACGATGGACCAGGCCTTCTTCACCACCGAGCTGGCCGCGCGGATCGACGCCTCGATCGAGCGGCGGGAACCGTTCTCCCCGCGCCTGCTCGCCCTGGCCGACCGGGCCGTGAGCGAGACCGGCCTGTCCGACGCGGACGCCGAGGAGTTCCTCACCTTGGCCACCGAGACCTTCACCTCCCCGACCGAGCCGACCGATCTGGGCTGGTACGAGGAACTGGCGGAGGTCTCGTCGATCGCCGCGGAGATCGCCGGTGTCGACCAGGTGACCATCCAGCACCTGGCCCCCCGAGTCCTCGATCTGGAGGCCTTCGCCGCCCGGCTGCCGGACCTCGGGATCCGCGCCCTCGGAGTCGTCGGACCGCCGGGCTGGAACGGCCCCGACCTGCTGGTGCGTCAGGTACTGCTGGCGACACCCAGCCCGGACGTCGACCCGGGCGTCGACCCTCGCCTGCGGTACCTGGGCGAGGTGGAGAGCCGCGGGATCGCCCTGACCCGGCTCGGACGCCAGCTCTACGACACGTACGGCCCCGACGCCCTACCGGACACCGAAGAAGGCCTGGCCGGGGCGGCCTTCGCGGTCACCAACCTGACCGCCGTCCCGGAGCGGGTGCGCGACGGTCGCCCACCCGCCGGAGACCTCTCTTCCCTACTGGCGGCCGGTTGGCTGACCTCCGAGCCGGTGCTCTTCGAGGACTTCCTGCCCGAGTCGGCGGCCCAGCTCTTCCGCTCGCGGCGCACCTCGGGACGCGCACGCCGAAGCCGCAATCCCCGACACGCCCCGTGGTCGAGCCCGGTGCTGGACTCCGCCTGGCTGGCCGGGGCGCTGCAGTGCGAACTGCTCGACCCGGACGAGCTCTACTGGCTGCGCAGCACCGTCTCCGAGCAGGTGGCCCTGTCCGAGCTCGGGCTACGTGACACCCGGGGCCGGATCGGCCGTACCTACTGAGATCTGCGCCGCCGAAAGGACTTTCCGGGAACGAATCTGGATCGACGGCGTAGACCGGCTGACTCAGGCGCCCGCCGGTCGGTCCACCTTTCGCTGGAGCGACTACGGCGTGGCTGTGCGGGCCGCTTCCGCTATTCGGGCGCCCCGCCGTCCCCTCGTTTGTCGGCGAGCTGCTCCAGCTGCCATTGATGCACGCCGGGCAGCCAATCCTGGCCGAACGTGGCCGCTGGGCCGACCCTCGGGTCGTCGGGAACACCGCCGTCACGCAGGGCATGCACGTACTCGCGATCCTGTTTGATCCGCGCGCGTACCTGATCAGCGCCCCCGACGGACCCGTGACCGGGGATCAGGACCTCAACGTCGTCCGCCACGTCCTCGAGCAGTCGTAGCGCAGCGAGGTAGTCCTCGATCGGGTCCGCGGCCCCCAGGTCGAGGAACGGAATCAGGATGTCGGAAAGCATGTCACCGGCGACGAGAACGCCGCGCTCCTCGATCAGCAATGCCGCGTGGCCCACAGCATGCGCCTGATGCTCGATAATTCGGACTTCAGGGCCATCCCAAGGAATCTGCGCAGTTTCGGCGGGCAGACCGGTAATCCGGCCGAACAGGTCCAGCGGAATCTCCTCCGCGATATCCGGCGGCAACACCCCGGCTACCCGCGCCTTCCAGTCCGCGTCGGACAGCACCTCTCGAATATCAGCCGCGCAGCGGGCCGTACCGTAACGGGGAGCTTCGCCGAGCTCGGCGTGCCAGAGCACGTGATCCCAATGAGGATGCGTCGAGAAGCCTGCCACCACGGGCTGGCCCAACTCGCGAAGGTCGTTCGCGAGGCCCACCATTTCGTCGACCTGTATTCCAGGGTCGATGAGCAACACGCCGGCCCGGCCTTGCACGACAACGGATTTGCTCTGGATGAACTCGCTCTCGTGGATCAGCACACCCTCCGCCACCTGCTTCAGCATGGGGCTCCTCCCGCTCGTGGTTTGCCAGCGCCGCTGAAATACTTGACGCAGTCTACGTCGAGAGCATGTCATCAGGGCTGACCGGCGGGAAGGTCGCTGCGCTATGTCGTCGTGCAGATACTGCCGTTCACGGTGAAGACGCCGGGTAGCACGTTAGGCCCGGCATAGTTGCCGACGTAGCCGACACCGGCCGACGCTCCCGGGGCCAGCACGGAGTCTGCGTTCGCCGCCGTCACCTTCGTGCCTTCGACGCTCCAGGTGGCATTCCAGCCGCTGCCGAAGCTCTCCCAGGAGCGCGGAAAGTCGAAGCCGAGAGTCCAGCCGTCGATCGGACTGGTACCGGTGTTCGTGACGGTGAGGTTGCCGACGTACCCGTTGCCCCAGTCGGCGGTGTTGGTCAGATTGACCGCGCAGGTACTGGTAGCCGGTGTGCCGGAGACGAAAACCATTGCTGCGGAAGACCAGGACTCGGTTCCACCGGAGCCTTTCGCGACCACGGTGACGGTGTACCGGGTGCCCGGGCGCAGGCCGTCGATCCTCAGTGTGGTGTTGCTCGTCGAGCCGGCCAACCGGGAGGTCCCGGCGTCCTGGAGGTAGACATCGTAGCCGCCCGGTGCCAGGCCGGGCCCGACCGGCCAGGACACCGTGGCGGCCGTGTCGGTCAGCGCGCTCACCGACGGTGTTCCGGGCGCCCGCGGCAGTGAAAGCAGTTGAGCCGGGCGAAGTCTGATCAGGGAGATGGAGTAGGCGGGCAGGGATTGGGTCTGGGCGCTGCCGGCCCTGCTGCTGGTGACGCCCGTCGCGCCGTTGAGGTAGGACTTCACCGCCGGCCGTCCCGGTGCGGGAACGAAACCGGCGTAGTTCAGGGTGACGGTTCGGGTGGCGTCCGGGTCCTTGTTCAGCAGCAGAACGCTCAGGCTGCCGTTGCGGTGCCGGACGGCGTGCGCCTGGACCAGCTGATCGCTGGTGGTGACCTGGATCAGCTGGTCACCCGTTTCGGCGAAGGCATCCAGCAGATCCAGCGCGTGGTAGGGCGCGAAGGGGGTGTTCAGCGCCGGTTCGCAGGTGGTGCCGTCCGCCAGGCACCCACCGCTGGACAGCAGGCCGAAGTCGTTGTAATCGGTCTGGCCGGCAACCGTCGTCACCTTGTCTATCCCGTTGCGCACATTCCACCAGTTGACGGTGAACAGGCCGGCGGACCAGAGGGCGGGCAGCACGTCGGCAGCGAAAAGCGCTCCGGGCTGCGTGTTGACGCCGGTACCGGCGTTGATCTCGGTCATCGCGATCTGGATCCGACCGGCATCGGCGGGCGAGTACTTCGTGATCTGGGCACGGGTCATCTCGGCGATGTCCGCGGCCTGTGCCGGCTTGGTCAGGGCATCAGCGGCGTTGCTGCCGCCCGGGTACCAGTGCAGGATCACGAAATCGATCGACGGTCCGGCGACCTGCAGCACGGTCTGGTTCCAGCTCGCGCTGTCGCCCTCGGCGGTAATGCCGTCCGGCCAGTTCCCGGGAGTGGTCAGGACGGCGCCGATCTTGATCGCCGGATCCACCGCCTTCATCGCCGCGGCGTACTTCACCACGCCGTCGGCGTAGGCGGTGGGACTCTTGTCGGCGTGGTCGTCGGCTTCCCAACTGCTGCCGTAGTGCCCGTTGCCGTAGTTCTCGTTGCCGATCTCCCAGTACTTGACCCCGTAATGCTTGGTCCGATTGGCGTACCTCACCCAGTCGGCCGCCTCCTGAGCGGTCCCCGTTCCGTAGTTGGCGATGATGATGGGTTGCGCGCCCACCTTCCGCACCGAGCCCATGAACGTGTCGAAGTCGGTGTCCGGAGCGACATACCCGCCGGGCGCGGTGTTGTCCTTCCAGTGATAGATGTCCGCGTACGAGCCGCCCGGGTACCGCATCGTCTTCACGCCCGCCCCGCTAAGCAGGTCGGCCGTCTCGTCGCTTCCGAGCTGGGAGTCCCAGACCGCGTCGTTCACGCCGATGCCGGTCGAGGGCACCAGGCGCTGCCCGGCGTGCGCGTCCACGGCCACCGTGACCGTTGCCTCCTGGGCCGCGGCCGGGGACAAGCAGACCGCGGTGAATCCGGCGGCACTCAGCAGGGTGATGCTGAGGATGGCGAACCGGTGATGGCGTCCTGTGCTCATGGGTAGCCCCTCCTGACACGGCGGGCTCTGGTCCGCTCGCTCGACGGTAGGACCGAGCCGTCGGCTACTGCGCCGGTTGCCGCGCTTTGTTGTCGAGCGAGCCTCGCACCGCAGGTCAGGCGGCTGCGGGTGGCGTTGGAAGTGAAAATCTTCCACCGCGACCGACCGGGAGACCGACCAACGTCGACGACGGTCGCCCGGTTGCGAACGAGCTGCTACGGGTGCTGGGTGCGGGCCCAGAGCAGGCTGCCGAACGCGACGACGAGGGCGATGTTGACCGGTACGGCAAGGGCAGCGATGTTGCCGATGTGAGCAATCGGCCAACCGATCATGGCGGCCAGGACGAGGGCAGCCTGCCAGCGGTGACCGAGCCGGGCCAGGGCGACGGCGACGAGGGCGTAGGAGATCGGGAAGAACAGACCCAGCGGCTTGATCAGGTTGGCCGCCCCCGGCTGGTCGACGAGTGCGGCGTCGCCGAGGGACTGGTGGATGGCCTCGAAGCCATAGGCGACGTTCCCGGCCAGCCCGATCAGGCCGGTCGCCAGGATGCTCGCGGCGAGTTTCGAGGCAGGCGGAAGCCAGGCTGCCACGCGGAGGACGACGAAGCCGTAAGCAATGGCCCCCAGCACGTGGATGACACCGGCCGTGCCGTCATCCCAACCCCGGGCGGCGTACGTCGAGTCCGCGATCAGGTAGATCAGCGGCGCGATGAGTAGCGATCCGTTCAGGAGCCGCTCGGTCGGGGTGGGCGAGTCGAGGCCGGAGCCGGTGAGCGTGGCGGTGGTGGACATGGCGAGCCTTTCGTTGTCGGGAGCTGACCAGACCCACCGTGGAAGCCGGGGGCGCCGCGTCGCCACGGGGACAACCCTGCAGGTCAAAAGCAGGGAAAACCCTGGGCCGGGGGTGCGGCAGGCCGTGTCACCATGGCGTCGTGGCCGATGTCGATTCCCGTGGACTGAGAGGGCTGGCGCCGCTTCTGTTCACCAGTGGTGTCGTCGCCCTGGTGGTTTTCGGGCAGGCCAGAGGGCTGTGGCTGTCGAATCTGCACAATGGGTTGCTGGCGTTGGCGTTCGCCTTCGTCGGTGCGTACGTGCTCTTCCAACGGCCAGGCCATCGCGAGGGTGTGCTCTTCCTGGTGACTGGCGTGGTCGAAGCGCTGCTGTTCTTCGGCCGCCAGATCGGACATTCCCCGACATCTGCGGCTGATCAGTGGTGGGGCTGGCTGGGGGTCTGGCCGTTGGTGATCGCGCTGGCTCTGACGACCCTTTCGGTGATCTGTTTCCCGGACGGCCGGTTGCCCTCCCCGAGTTGGCGCTGGGTGGTCGCCGCAGTCGTGGCCATCGCGATCTTCTGCGCCGGACTCTCGGCCCTCTGGCCGGTCGAATACGCCTCGGCCGGGGTCCTCACCACCGGTCCGATCCATTCCCGCGCTCCGGCCGGCGCCTCCGACATCTGGTCGGCCGTGGCTCACCCGGCCTATATCGGGTTTCAGGTGCTGTGGGTGGTGGCCGTCGCGGCTCGTTGGCGTACCTCGGATGGGCACGTGCGTCGGCAGCTGGCCTGGCTCGTCGCCGCCGTGGCGATCTCCGTCGTGGCGCTCGTCGTGGGACTCGTGGCCTGGGGGACGCCGAGGCCAGGGTTGCTGTCGGCAACGCTCGTGCCGGTGGCTGCGGGATGGGCGATCGTGCACGGTCAGCACGTCGCTGCCTACTCGGCGCTCAGCTGGCTGTCTCGCAGCGGCACCCGATCACGCGACTTGCCGGACGACCTCGCCCGGGCGGTGGCCGACGCACTGGTCGCACCCGGCGCGACGCTCTGGATCGGCGCGGACGACCTTCATGCCGTTGGGGTGTGGCCGCCCACCGATCAGGAGATTGAGCGCACAACGGTGGCCGCGCTCGGCGATGCCCCGGATCGCCAGATGCGGACCGTAAGCAGCGGCGGAACGCTGGTCGGCGCGATCAGCGTCGACCGGCCCCAGGCGAACCGTCTGTCTCTGTCCGAGAGCCGACTGTTCGACGACCTGGCCTTCCAGGCGTCGCTGGTGATCGACCACATCAGCCTCGCCGAGATCATCTCCCAGCAGCGGCACGCCGGTCACCTGGAAGGGCTCAGCGCCCGAGAACGAGAGGTACTGCAGCTCATCGCTCTCGGCCGCTCCAACGCTGCGATCAGCGAGCAACTGCACCTCAGCATCAAGACGGTCGAACCGGTAGTGAGCGCCATTTTCACCAAGCTCGGCCTGCATCCCGACGCCGGCAGCAACCGTCGGGTCCTGGCCGTCCTGGCCTTTCTGCGCGACTGATCTGACTCCTGACCCGGCGTCAGTGACCGTTCTGGGAGTCGCTGCAGGAGGCGGTGTGTGGTTCGGGGTCGATCAGGATGCTGCGCCAGCGCGGTCGCGGGGGCCTACGGCGATTCTATGGTTTGAGACATGGTCCGCCTCGACGTGCGCCGGCTCGCTGCGCTCGACATGTACGGCTCGGTCGGTGCCACCTGGCGGCGATGGGTGATCCTCGTGGAATTCGTTGTCGGAGTCCTCGGCCTGGCAGCAGTGGGCGTCGGCTTGTTACAGGGTGATGAAGGAATGCCCGCCAAGGTCGCGGCCGCCTGGATGTTCGGGGTCGCGGCGAACTACGTGCCGTTGACCTTGCATGCGCTGTCGTTGATCCGGCCCGGTGTCTTGGCGGCTGAACTCCACGGGGTCGACGTGATCGCGCAGTTGCGCCACTACACAAAGACCCAGTTCTGGGTGTTCGTGCCGCTGTTTCTGGTTGTCCTCGCCATCCGGCAGCAAATGACTTCCAGTCGTTAGTGACCAGATTCGCGTCGTCGTATGCGGGCTCGACCATGGTGATCATCGCGAACTTGGCTGCGCAGTCGGTGCACGGACAACTGGATCATCGTGGGCGTGGAGCACCGCCGAGCCGAGCGGGGTGAGAGTGTGAACGACCGCTCTGCCGACCCGGTTGGTCATCAGCAGCCCGGCCTCGCGCAGCACCGTCGTGTGTTGGCTGACGGAGCCCGGGCTGATCCCGACCCGGCGAGCCAGTTCTGTGGTGCTGCGGCCGGATTCGATCGAGTCCAGCAGGGTCGCCCGGGTAGGCCCGATCAGCGCGGCGAGTGAGCTTCCCGGCCCTCGGGTGCGGGCGGAGAGCAGCAGATCGTGTTCGAGCGGGTAGACCAGGACGGGAGTCAGCTCGGGGTCCTGGAGCATGTCCGGGCTGCCATGGGACACGTATGACGGGATCATGCGCAGCCCTCGTCCGTTCAGGTACACCGTGTCGTCGAACGGTACCGCTATCTCCAGGAACGGGTTGTTCCAACGGATCAATGGATGAAAACTGTTGAGCAGTGATTCGATTCCGCCGTCCAGGCAGATCCGAGCCCGCTTGGCGCGATCGGCCTCGACGTGGGCGCGAGCCTCGGCCCAGTACGGCTCGATGGCGCTTTGATAGAAGATCCGCAAGGCGCGACCTAGCCGTTCCAGGGTCTCGCGGTCGCCGTCGGCGAGCGCGCAGACCCAGGTCGGCAAGGACCCCTGCTGCCTGGCCAGGATGCCGAGTTCGTGGCGAAGCCGTGGTCGGGGGGTGGCCAGGACCGCCTCGATTCCGGCCTCCAGGCTGATCGAGCTCTCGGCGGGGTTGAGGAAGTCGGGGAAGTATCCGCCAGGAGTCAGCGGCAGGAGCATCTGCAGAACCGATTGCGGAGATCGCCGGATGGCATCGAGGCGCCACTGCTTGAGAATCATCGGGCCGTCACCTCGACGGATCCGGAACAGGCTCAGAACCGTTTCCCATAGCGGGTCAGGTTCGGTGGCGATCCGCAACCTGAGGATGTCGTCGGGCTGGAAGTGGATTCGGAGCATCGCGCAACCCCCCGCGTGGTCACTCTGGGACGTCCGGTCGTTCGCCGCCGTCCGGTCGTTCGCCGTCCCCTCTTCACGTGCTGACCGATCCCCGCCGGCCCTCACGATTCTCCTCGAGCCAGGATACGGCGAAAAGGGGGCGAAACGGTCGCTCTCGAGCTTCGATTTCAGGTGCCGAGCGCAACCGCCGAATGCCGTCACGGCTCCGGCGCCCGCCGGCGGGAAAGGGCAGTGCCGAGCGGATCACGGCAGCTCAGTACGTCTTCAGACGGAGAGCGTGATGATCTTTTCGGGGCGCACCCGGACGATCAGGCGGCGGTCGCCCTGGGGATCAGCCGGCGGGTCGGTCCCGAGGTATTTGTGCGTAACTCGGTGGGACAGGAGCCCGTCGGGATCCTCGACCAGGTCGGCCACGCCGCGAATCTCAACGGTGTGGTACGGATCGGCCAGGTCGAACAGGGTCACGCTCAGCCGAGGATCGCGGGCGAGGTTACGCGCCTTCTGACGGCTGGCGAGTGTCGAGAACACCAGCGTCCCGCCGTCTCGGTCGACCCAGATTACCGAGGTGTGGGGTTCGCCGCGCGGACCGAGAGTTGCCAAGGTGGCGAAGGTCCGAGCGTCGAGCAGATTTCGTGTCGCGGCGTCGAGAATGACTGTCACGGCTTTTCACGCTATCGCACCCGGATAGGGGGGGTGGCTCGCGAAGGGAAAAATCGATCGCGTGCGACCCTGCCGGCGAGGACGATACAGCTATGTCCGATGCACCTGAGGGATTCACCTATCGCCTCCGCAAGAATGGGGACGTGGAACTGTTCCACCACGGCCGCCCTGCCACGGTGCTTCGCGGCGCCGCCGCGGCGCGCTTCCTGATC
>DATINJ010000170.1:0-17428 GCA_035474375.1 Kineosporiaceae bacterium
CGGTCGGTTCGACCACCCGATCCGACGGCGTTTTCGGACGTCGTCCAGCGCCAACTTCCGGTGGTTGGATCGCTGCTGCCGGTTGCCCAGAATCGCGTGACGATCGTCCCCACATTTGGAAGCGAGCCGGATCAGCCGAGCACCGCGCCGTCCAGTTCCGGAACGACTGGGCCGCTCATCGGTGCTGCCGAATCGGGTGCCGCGCCGTCTACCGGAAGCGGATCGGGATGGTCCGTCACCTCGAACGTTCAACGGACGGACGACTCGGTGCGCCCGGTTGGTCCGGTGAGTTCACCGGCTCAGACCGACCCGGTTGTGCAGACTTACCCGGTGACGCCGAATGATTCGGCCCCCTCGTTGACGGAGGCCGAGAACCACCCGTTGCTGGGCAGTGCCCCACCGGCCGGAGCCGGGGCTGCCGTCTCGCCGATCGTGAGCCGCGCCCTGGAGGTCGGCTCAGCTCCCGGCGTCACCCGACGGTTGGGGCTTGGCGCCCCGATGAGCGATCCGGCTGGAGCAGCGCCGCATTTCGGTGCCGCCGTCCAGCGCGAGACCGTGAGCGAGCCGGCCACGGTGTCGCGGTTGACCGGTGACAGTCCGCTGCCTGGATTGCTCGCCCAGTCGCTGTCGGGCGAGCAATCGTCGTCCGCTGAGCACTCGGCGGCCGCAGGCGGCCAGGAATTTGCTACGACCCGAGGGCCCAGTGCCTCGCCGGGGTACGAAAGCTCGGCGGAGTACACCTTGCCGGAGTTCCACAACGAACCGGTGGCCGAAGTGTCATCCCCACTGCTGGGCGGCCGTTCCGACCTGACGGCGGGACGCGCCGAGGATTGGGGGACTTCCGTGCGCGATAGCCGCACGGAACATACCCATTCCCCGAGTCCTTCCGTCCAGACGCTGACGATGCCGAGCGCGCCGGCGATGCCCAGCGCGCCGTCCCTGCCCGAAATGCCGATGTCGGCGCCCGCGGCCCCCAGCGCGCCCACCGCGCCGACCATGCCGGAGATGCCGACGATGCCGAGCGCGCCGAGCATCCGTGAGATTTCGGTGCCGGCGCCCGGGTCGGCGGCGGCCCAGCCTGGTGCCGGCGCCCCGACCCCCGCCGGCCCGGCGATGCCGTCAACCGATGAACTGGTCCGCACTTTGTTCGACCCATTGGCGGCGCGACTGAAAGCAGAGTTGCGCCTGGATCGCGAGCGCGCCGGGGTCGTCACTGACCTCAGGCGATAAGGAGTAATCATGGCCGACTTTGAGCCCGCCGTAACCGTCTTCTTTGAAGTCAAGATCGACGAGTACGGTCTTGGCCGGTTCGACAGCTGCGAGGGCCTCGGCGTCGAGGTGGTGATGGAGCAGCGTGAAGAGGGCGGCAACAACGGTTTCATCTGGCAATTGCCGACCAGATTGAAGTACACCAATATCAAGCTGAGCCGGGCGATCGGGCCAGACACGGCAAAGGTAGCCACCTGGCTGAGTGAAATGACGACTCAGATCTCCCGGAAGACCGGCACGATCATCGCGATGACCAGCGACCGAAAGCCGGTCGCGACCTGGAATCTGCGGGAGATCGTCCCGGTCCGCTGGACCGGCCCGAACTTGGGCGTGGACTCGCCGAAGGCCGCAATGGAAACGATCGAGATCGCCCACCACGGATTCTTGCCGTCATGAGTCCGGGTGCCATTTCCCTGTTGGCGGCCGGCCAGGTCAGCGCGGCCGGTGGCAAGGCGGCCGCTGGTTCGTCGAGCCGCGAGCACGCGGAGCTCAAGGTGTATGAGGCGATGCCGGCTGATGCGGGCGCGGAGCCGGGCGCCCAGATCGACCTGATCGAGTTCCAGTTCAACCCGAAGGAATTCTCCATCCAGAAGTCGGCGAAGTGGCAACGCACACCGGCCCGGGACGCCAAGTCGGCCGGCCCGGTGGAGTTCAACGGAGCCGACCCCTGCAAGCTGACGCTGGAGCTCTTCTTCGATGCGACCGCCACGATGGACAGCAGTGTGGTCACCCGGGTAGATCAGCTTTTCGCGTGCTGCGTTCCCACCGAGGCGAGCTTGAACCGAAAGAAGGCCTCGCCCCCGCTGGTGATCCTGAATTGGGGAAAGGTCACCAGCTTCGCCGCCTTCGTGACGTCGGTGCAGGCCAAGTACACCTTGTTCACCCCGGGTGGGACGCCGATCAGGGCCACGTGCAGCGTGTCCCTGGAGGAGATGCCCGGAAATCCGCCGAAACAGAATCCGACGTCGGGTGCCCTTGCCGCTCGAGCGCGTCACACGATGGTCGCGGGGGACACGCTGGCGTCGATCGCGTATCGCGAGTACCACGACCCGGCACTGTGGCGGCCCCTCGCGGCCTTCAACAATATCGATGATCCGATCCGGGTCCGGCCGGGGGCGGCGCTGATGATTCCAGGGCTTGATGAACTACTGGCGCCAGCGGATTCGGTGGGGTGATCGAGGGTGGCCGAAGCACAGGTCAGCAACGCCTTCAGCGCTACCATTGATGGCACTGCAATTCCGGATAACCTCATGCTTCAGCTGGTTTCGGCCGATGTCGACGACAGCCTGAATCTGCCGGATCTGGTGATCATGCGGTTTCGCGATCAGGAACGCACGGTCATCGCCAAGGTTGGGGCGAAAATTGGCAGCAAGTTGGTAGTTTCGGCGACAAGCATTGGTGGCACCGGGCCCGAACCGTTGATCACGGCCGAGATCACCGCTTTGGAAGCGGAGTTCGACTCGACCGGAACGTATACCGTGATTCGCGGTTTTGACCCGGCACACCGATTGTTTCGCGGCCGTCGAACTGAGACTTACACCCAGGTGACCGCTTCGGATGTGGCGAAGAAGGTGGCGCAGCGGGCAGGGCTGTCCTTGGGCACGATGGACGCCACGAAAACCGTTTTCGACCATGTCAGCCAGGGCGGTGTCAGCGACTGGGACTTCCTGAACTCGCTGGCCCGGGAGATCGGCCACGAGGTTGCGGTGAAGGACGGCAAGTTCGAATTCCGGGCTCCTCGGCCGGCCGACGAGGCCCCGGCTACCGCTAGCCCCAGCTCGGAGGCGTTGCTACTGCGCCAGGGCACCGATTTGATCCGCTTCCGGGCCGTGGTCACCTCGGCGGGGCAGGTCAAGGAGGTTGAGGTCCGCGGCTGGGACGTGACCCAGAAGAAGGCGTTGGTGGGGCGCGCACCGGCGAGCACGAAAGCGGCCGAGTTGACCGGTGCCGGAGTTGCGCCCGCCGATTTGGCGAAGGTCTTCGGGGACCCGATCTATGTCGCCACCGATACGCCGTTCCGCAGCCAAGCCGAGGTGGACGCCGTCGCCGCGGCGATCGCCGAGCAGATCGGTGGTGCGTCGGCGGAGTTCGAGGGCGTCGCGCATGGCAACCCCAAGATCAAGGCTGGGACCGCGATCGCCATCGACAACCTCGGAGCCCCCTTCGACGGCAAGTACGTGGTCACGACATCCCGCCACACGTATCATCAATCGACTGGATACAGCACACATTTCGCGGTCACCGGTCGGCAGAATCGATCGCTGCACGGCCTGGCCTCGGGTGGTGCGAACGGCGGTGGCCCGATGGCGGCCGGAAGCCAGCTCGGTGTCGTGATCGCTCAAGTCAGCGATGTCCGGGATCCGGAGCACCTCGGTCGGGTGAAGCTCACTTTTCCTTGGCTCTCCGACGATTACGTCAGTGACTGGGCCCGGACCGTTCAGCCGGGGGCAGGCAAGGACCGCGGGTACTACGTCCTTCCCGAAGTGGGGGACGAGGTCCTGGTTACCTTCGAGCAAGGCGACATTCGCCGTCCCTACGTTCTGGGTGGGCTTTTCAACGGAATCGACACCCCGAAGCCGGGTCCGATCGACGACGTCGATTCCGGGTCGGGCATGATCAATCGCCGATCTGTGGTGTCTCGGCGCGGCCATCGCATCGATTTGCTCGATGAGGATGGGAAGACCGAGGGCCTGTCGTTGACCACCGGGGACGACAAGCTCCGGTTCGTGATGGATGCCACCGGCACCGCAGTGACCTTGCACAGCGACGGAACCATCCTGATCGAGGCGAAGAACGGGATCACCGTCGATGCGGGCACCGGAAGCCTGGCGCTGAAGGGCAAGGACATCTCCCTGACCGCCACCTCCGGGATTACCGCGGACGGCGGGAGCGGCTCGGTCAGCATGAAGGCCGGCACCGAGATCAGCATGACCGGGGTGACCGCCAAGCTCAACGGCAGCGGTCAGGCCGAGGTGTCGGGCGGCGCCACCACGACGATCACCGGAGGTCTGGTGCGAATCAACTGAGCGGCGTTCGGCGGCGTCCGACCGAAGCCGTCGAGACCTAGCCGATCAAGCAGTCGGAAACTCTGACGAGAGAGAGAATTGAGCGATGCCGCCAGCAGCGAGAGTCGGCGATCCGACCGGGCACCCCGGCGTGATCGGACCACCAGGGGTGCCAACCGTGCTGATTGGCGGCCTTCCGGCGGCGACGGTGGGGACGCCGCACATTTGCTCCTTCCCACCTCCCGCAGTGCATCCGCCGACCGCAATCGTGCCCCCCGGCTGCCCGACCGTCCTGATCGGTGGCATGCCGGCCGCCCGGGTCGGGGACATGTCGGGCTGCGCCGCACCGATCATCGTCGGTGCGCTGAACGTGTTGATCGGAGGTTGAACGATGGCGATGGAATTCGTCGGCGCCGGGATTGCCTTCCCGATGCGGATCGCTCCGTCCGGTGGGATCGCCCTGGTCAGCCGGGAGCGGGAGATCGAGGAGGCGATCCGGCTGATCCTCGGCACCTCGCCGGGAGAGCGGCCGATGCGCCCGGAGTTCGGCAGCCGGATCGCTGAGCATGTCTTCAGCCCGGCCAACGCCTCGACGGCCGGGCAGCTTGCGTACGAGGTTCGGGTGTCGCTCGAGCGGTGGGAACCACGGATCAACGTCGAGGATGTCGAGGTCAGCTTCGATGCCGCCGATGCCGGGGTGCTCTACCTCGACGTGCGGTACCGGATCCGGGGGAGCAATGATCCGCGGAACCTGGTGTTCCCGTTCTACGTCATTCCCCAGCACGAGCCGATCACCGCGAACACCGCAATCACCGCGAACGCCTTGACCGGGAGTCGTTGACATGGTCCTACCCACACCAGATCTCGACGATCGGGACTTTCAGTCCCTGGTGGACGAGGCGAAAAGGCTGGTGCAGAAGACCTCACCGGAATGGACGGACCACAACGTCAGCGATCCGGGAGTCACTCTGATCGAGGCGTTCGCGCAGATGGTCGATCAGCTGATCTACCGGTTGAATCGCGTCCCGGACCGGCACTACGTCAAGTTCCTCGAGCTGATCGGGCTGCAACTGTTCCCGCCGACCGCGGCTCGCGGGACGGTGACGTTCTGGCTGTCCGCTCCGCAGCCGGCCGCGGTCCTGGTCCGCGTGGAGACCGAGGTGGCGACCGCCCGCACCGACGTGGACGAGCCGATCTCGTTCGCCACCACCGCCGATCTGTCGATCGTTCCCTGCGACTTCGCCGACATCGCGACCGCCGGATCCGGTCAGGAAGCCGTCGATCGAAGCCGGGAGTTGTTGGCCGGTCAGCAAGTATCAGCCTTTTCGGAGGTGCCACAGACCGGTGATGCACTGCTGATCGGCCTGTCGAACGCCGTCCCTTCGTGTGCTGTGCTGCTCAGGATCGATTGCCCGGTGGGCGGGGTGGGGATCGATCCGCGCGATCCACCGCTGGTTTGGGAAGCCTGGACCGGCCAGGGCTGGAGCACGTGCGAGGTCGACCGGGACGAAACCGGTGGCCTGAACCGAGCCGGCGATGTGGTGCTGCACATTCCGGTCACCCACGAGATGTCCCTGATCGCCAGGCAACGGGCCGGTTGGATCCGCTGCCGGGTGTTGCCGCCGGATGGCGTGCGGCCGGCGTACACCCGGTCCCCCCGGGTGGCCGGTATCCGGGCGATGACGATAGGTGGAACGGCCGAGATCGCGCACGCCGAGGCGGTGCGCGGCGAGCAACTCGGCTCCTCGGACGGCACCCCTGGTCAGCGGTTCCGACTCGAGCATCATCCGGTGGTGCCGTGGACCGAGCCCAGCGTCCTGACGGTCGCCGAACCCGGTGGCCGGACGTCGTCCTGGTTCCCGGTGCGAGACTTCGCCCGGTCCGGCCCGAACGATGCGCACTACCGGCTGGACGCCATGGCAGGAGAGGTGGAGCTGGGGCCGGCGGTCCGGCAACCGAACGGGACCGTGCGGCAGTACGGGGCGGTGCCGCCGCTCGGATCGACCCTCACCCTCACGGCGTACCGGGTCGGTGGCGGCAAGTACGGCAACCTCGCCCGGGGTGTGATTCGGGTGCTGAAGACCAGCGTGCCGTACGTGTCGCGGATCGAGAACCGGCATCCGGCGGCGGGCGGGGTGGACGGCGAGACGATCGCGAATGCCCGCTTGCGCGGCGCGTTGGAGCTGCGAGCCAGTGGTCGGGCGGTGACCGTCGACGACTTCGAGGCGCTGGCCCGGGACGTCGCCCCGGATGCCGCCCGGGTGAAATGCCTGGCGGCTTCGGCGGCCGACCAGATCGGTGGGGTGCGGTTGCTCGTCGTCCCCCGGGTGGTTACCGACGACGTTGGCCGAATCGCCTGGACCGACCTGACTCACCCGCCCGAGGAGCTGATGCAGCGGATCAGCGACCATCTCGACAGTCGACGGCTGATCGGTACTCGACTGCTGGTCGAGCCACCGCGCTACCGCGGCCTCACCGTGGTCGCCCGGGTGATCCCCGATCTGGACGCCCGGCCGGAGCGGGTGCAGGAGGCAGCGCTGCGAGCGCTCTACGGCTACCTCTCGCCGCTGGACGGCGGCGCCTCCGGCACTGGCTGGGTATTTGGCCGACCGGTGCAGGCGTTCGACGTCTACAGTGCACTGGCCCGGGTTCCAGGGGTGGACCGGATCGACGAGCTCCTGCTGTTTCCGGCCGAGCAGGACGGTACCCGGGGAGCACCGGTCGAGCGGTTGGATCTCGAACCCGGTGCGCTGGTCCTGTCATACCAGCATCAGGTGCGGGTCCAGTCGATCGGTGGACGGCGATGATCGCGGCTCAGCCGACCACCCCGCACCCGCTCGGGGCGACCCTGCCCGGCCTGTACCAGGACGATTCCCTGGTGCAGCGACTGTGCGCCGCCCTCGACGCGGTGCTGGCGCCGGACATCACCATTCTGGATTGCTTCCCGGCGTATCTGGACCCGGACACCGCTCCACCAGACCTGCTGCAGTGGCTGGCCGAGTGGGTCGGGCTGAGCGTGATGCGGGATCTCCCGACGCCCCGTCGACGGGACCTGATCCGGCGCGCCGCTCGGCTTCATGCCATGCGCGGAACACCTTCGGCGATCCGGGAACTCGTGGAAGCAGCCGTCGGGTTGCCGGTGGACCTGGATGAGTCCGGCGGGGCCGGCTGGTCGGTGACGGCCGGGGCCCCGCTACCGGGCCGGGAGCGCCCGGGGCTCTTGGTGCGAGTGCGCACCGGCTCGGCACGCCCCGACAAGGCGGCCGTCGAGCAGCTGATGCAACTGCTTGCCCTGGTGGTGCCCGCGCATCTGCCGTGGCGGCTGGAGCTGGCCCCGTAGCTGGTCCGATCGGCCGTGGGATCGTCTACCTGGATCGGATCGCTCACAGGCCGAGGTCGGCCAGGACCTCTTCGTGTTCCAGTCGGGCGGCTTCGGCCGCCGCGAGATTGCCTGCTCTGGTGTGCAATTCCACCAGCAGGCGCCAGGCGTTGTCCCGGTACGGCTCGAGCCGCAGGCAGGTCCGGACGGCGTCGATCGCCTCGGCGACCTCGCCGGAATCGACCAGGTTGCGGGCGAGTGCCTCAGCGGCACCGGCGGCCGCCAATCGTAGGCGTCCTCGTTCTGCCAGAACCCATTCCGCGGTTCCTTCCTCCGGAAGCAGGTCACCGCGGTAGAGCGCCAGACCGGCCTCGAGGTGGGCTCGCTCGGCGGGCCGGTCGCCGTGCACCCGAGCCGAGCGTGCCTTGCTGACGCAGGATTCGAATTCCTGGACGTCGCTGCGGCAGCCGGCGGGCAGGGACAGCCCGTAGTTCTGCCCGGCCCGGATCAGCAGGCTGGAGCGGCCTCGGCCGGACCCGCCGATCGGCGCCGCCGGCTCCAGCAAGCTACGCAGGCTGGAGACCGCCACTTGGAGCCCGCGCTGGGCGGCGTCCTGGTCCAGGTCGGGCCAGAGACCGGCGGCCAGCGAATCCCGGTGCACCACCTCGCCGGCCCGCAGGGCCAGCCGCCGCAGGGTCGAGCGGGCGCGAGGCCGGACCGCGCTCAGGTCGAGCGGTTGACCGGCCACCGTGATCTCCAGGCCACCGAGCAGGCGCAGGGTCAGCGCGGGTGGGCCGGCGGTGCCCGGTAGCGCCGAGCTTTCCGGCCCGAACGCCTCGACGGCCGTCGGGGCAACCGGCTCGGCCCAACGCTGGATGACGCCGATCGCGTCGCGCAGACCCAGCGCTCGGGCTCGCCGGTCGGCCTCGGTGGGCACGGTAGTGTCCCGGGCGCTGAGCGCCTGGCGCAGACAGATTGCCCACTGGGCCAGCACCGGAGCCCGAAGTTGCTCGAAGCCATCGGCGGCCTCGGTCAGCGCACCGGCCGACCTGCGGGCCACCCCGTCCACGAAGGCAGCCAGCGCTCGTCCCCAGGGATCTTGATCGGCGTCCCGACCGATCGGATCCGTCCTACCGTTCAGCAGCGCCCGGGCGCTGCGAACCAGCCAGGCCCGACTGTCGACCTCAGCCTCCAGGACCACGGACTCCAGGTCGGGCTCGCTCAGTTGCCAGCCGAGATCACCGTGTCGGTTCGGGTCATCCCGACCTTCGGACCGGCTGCTGAGCAGCCTGAGCAGGCTGTCGGCGCAGCGGGCCATCGCCACCACCCCGGGCTCGGCTTCCGGATGCGAGGCGGCCTGCTCGAGAAGGCTCGCGGCGGACTCCAGATCGCCGGAGAGCAGGCAGATGATCCCGGCGGTGAACTTGCCGGACGCGCCCGGCAGAGCCAGCGCATCGCGCAGCATCAAGCGGGGATTGCGTTGGGTCGCGGCGCGAATCAGGCCCGGCCAGCCTCGGTTCTGCCCGGTTGCTTCGGGTAACCAGATGGCCGCCGCGCGGGCTTCGGCCAGGCATTGGTCAGCCAGGGCGGAGTCCTCCGCGACCGCCCGGGCCAGCTTGAACGTGGTCACCGCCTCGGCCAGGGCGCCCTGGGCGACCAACTGACGGGCTCGGGCCAGGAGCAGCCAGGGGTCTTGGGAGTGCAGGTCGACCGGAAGCAGGGCGGCTACCGTGTCCAGGCCGGTGGCGACCACCTCGGCGCCCCGGGCATGCAGCAGCTGCTCGACGGCAGCCCAGTCCTCGGCGCGCGCGTAGGCCCGGAACGCGGCCGGTACCTCACCGGCTGCCAGCAGCAAGCGGCCGGCGTGGGCGTACCACTGCCGAGTCACGTCCCGACCGAGCCGTTCAGTGAGCTCCAGTTCCAGGTGGTCGAGCAACACCTGGTGGTAGCTGAACTGGCGCCCGTCGTCATGGGTGGTGGTGAACAGCCGGCGCTGTTCCAGCTCTTCCAGAATCGCCTGGCTGCCGGTGGTGTTCAGCAACCGGTCACAGAGATCACCGGTCAGTACCCCGAGCGCGCTGGTGCGCCGCAGAAAATGACGCAGCGCGGGTGGTAGGTCGCCGAGTACCTCACGGACCAAGTAGGACCGCACCAACCGGGAACCACGAGAAAGCTCGCCGATCGCCTGACGTCGCTGCGCGGGAGCCCGGCCTTCGGTGAGCAGTTGGAACATCGCCAGCCCGGCGGCCCACCCCTCGGTGCGCCGGGTGAGGGTGGCGGCGTCCTCCGGTAGCAGCGGGCGGCGGTACACCTCGCGAAACAGAGTCTCGACTTCCCAGGAGCGAAACCGCAGGTCATCGGCGTCCATCACGCGAACCCCGCCGTAGATCCGGAGGGCCTCGATGTCGAGGCCACCGGCCCGACGGGCACCGAGCAGGACCCGCAACCGTGGCGGCGCCATTGAGATCAGCTCCACCAGCCTGCTCTCCGACTCGGTGCCGGCAATGACGTGGAAGTCGTCCAGCACCAGCAGGGCGTCGCTGGTGGGGGGGATCGTGTCGAGGATCGTGGCCAATGATTCGAAGGAGCTGTCACCGCCGTCAGGTGCTCCACCCGGGCTCAGCTTCAGCAGCACGCGACCCATCCGAGTGGCCAGGTCTATCGGATTGCGATCGCCGACATCGATCCGGTACCAGGCGACGGCTCCGCCGAAGTTGGCTGCGAACTGGCCGAGCAGGGTTGTCTTACCGTGCCCGGCGGGTGCCAGGACCACGCCGACCCGCTGGGTCAGGCGGTCCATCAGCCGACCGCGAACCAGCCCGGTCGGCTCCGGCGGGACGAACTTCGCCGAGAGGTCAAGCCTCTGATCGGTCATTCGCCACCCCGTGATCACACGCGCGGGCCGGCGGTACCCGCGATTCCCCGAGTCAACCGAGGAGGAACGGCTCCAGGCTCGGCTGATGATCCCAGCCAAGCCTAGACCGTTTGGTGGAAGATCTCGGCTACTATCGCGAATTTGGCTCGATTCGATTTGACAGGCGGGCGCCTACCTGGCAAAGGGGCTCTGCCCGCTAGCGCCCCCCGCCTGGTCCGCCACCCGTTCCGCTCTGGGTTCCGGCGCCGACGGTCGCTACTGAGGTGGCACCGCTGAGGCTGCCGCTGCCCAGGTAGAGGCTGCCGCCGACGGCGGTGGCCGAGACGGTGCCGCCGAAGGTATAGCTGACCCCGCCCTGCCCGGTGGTCGGCAGAGTGCTGGTGGTGGCGCTGAAAATCTTCCACCAAGGCTGATCATTTGCACGGGTTCCCGCCGGTGGCGACGGCTATGCGTCGGCATGCACGTGAGCGAGCCCCGGATCAGCTCCGCTCACGTGTTTTGTCGAGGCATAGTTACCGGGCTCGACCTGGGGTGAGCTACTGGGTGGGGGGAGCGGTGCTACCGCGGGGTACCAGATGGGCCGCCCCGGCCGGGGTGGGGCTGGCGGGATCGCCGGCGATGACGTTGAGCAATTCGCGGGCGGCGTGCGATCCGTACGCCGGGACGTCGCGCGACAGCGCCGTCAGCGAGGGGTGGACCAATTGGCACAGCACCGAATCTTCCCAAGCCACTAGGGAAATGTCGCCAGGAACCTGGAAGCCCATCTGGTGGGCTACCGCGAGACCAGCAACGGCCATCACGTCGTTGTCGTAAATAATTGCGGTGGGCTGGTTTTCAGAACTCAGTAACCGGCGGGTGGCTCGGGTTCCGTCCTCGCCACTGAAATCGGTGGTGATCGTTGTCGGAGCGGTGATATTGAGACGATGGCATTCTTCGTCAAAAGCGTTGGAGCGGATGGCGGTTTGCAGAAACTCGGCCGGCCCAGCCACCCGGGCGATCTGTCGATGCCCGAGACTGGCCAGATAGTCGATCGCCTGGACAGCCGCCGCCGCGTCGTCCGACCCGACGCTGACCAGGCTGCCGGCGCCGGTACTGGATCCGATCACCACGGTGGGCAGGCCCAGCTCCTCGAGTACCGGAATCCTTGGATCGTCCATCCGCAGGTCGCAGACGAGAACGCCGTCCACTCGATGCTCGCGACTCCAGCGTCGATACAGCGCGACTTCCGCTGCCTGATCGGCCACCACCTGCAGGGTCAGGGCGTAGGAGCGGGCGGACAGCTCTACTTCCACCCCACTGATCAGTTCCATGAAGAAGGGCTCCACCCCGAGGACGCGGGCCGGGCGGCGTAGTGCCATTCCAATGGTGTCGCTCGGAGCCCCGGAGAGCATCCGGGCAACGCTGTTCGGACTCCAGCCGATCTCCTCGGCGATAGCCAGTACGCGTTCTCGGGTGGACGCGGAGACACCGGCCTGGCCGTTCAGAGCAAACGACACCGCGCCCTTGGATACACCGGCGCGTTTCGCGATATCGGCGATCGTCGGCCGCTTCAAGTCGATCCCCTCCAGTGATCTGCCTACCATCCCCCCGGCGGTCATCCTACGTGCTGTCATCGATCGCAACTGCGTGAATCCGGCTGTTGGTGGGGCCGGTGTCCAGTCGCCAAGCGACCGGTCCGGGCTGCCCGAGATTGAGGATTGTCAGCGCGGATCTTGCTCTACCACAACGGATTCCGATTGATTCGGTTGGCTTTGGTGGCCGTCGAAGCGGCTAGTATTACGGTATGACTCTCGAAACCGGCGCTCCACGAGTCGCCCTCAAGCAAGTCACCCCCCAGGTCTCCGCCGCGATGGGCGCGCTCCATGTCGCCGCCGTCGGCGCGGCCAACGATGCCGGCTTAGAACCCGAATTGCTCGAATTGGTACGGATTCGCGCCTCTCAGATCAACGGCTGCGGCTTTTGTCTCGATATGCATACTAAAGACGCCCGCGCCAAAGGTGAGACAGAGCAGCGGATCTACGCGTTGAACGCCTGGCAAGAGGCGGCGTTCTTCAGCCCGCGAGAGCGCGCGGCGCTGGCGCTGACCGAAGCTGTCACGCTGGTTCACGATGGCCGGGTTCCGGACGACGTCTACCAGGCGGCGGCCGACGTCTTCAAGGAACCCGAATTGGCCGCCCTGATCTGGTCAGCGATCGTGATCAACGCGTATAACCGGGTGGCGATCGCCACCCGGATGCCATTCGGCAGCTATCAGCCGGCCGGCACCTCAGCCTGACGACTGCTCTCAGCTTCGCTGGCCGGGAACGTCGGCAACGGGACGGCGGTCTCGGCCAGCCATTGCCGCCACTGCGCGGCCTGGACGGCGGCGCCGGGTCGCAGCGATGAACCCGGCCACTCGACCACCGAGCGGATCCCGTACAGCGCGTTGACGAGCCAGACCTCGCAATCGCCGAGATGCTCCGGTGGCTCCCGCCGAGGCACTACCCGTACCCCGAGCCGCTGTGCCCGTTCCCGGATCAGCCCGGCCGTCACTCCGGACAGCGTTGCCAGGGTGGGGGACGGAACGCACAGGTCCGCACCTTCCCACCACAGCACAGACGAGTTCGCCGCCTCCAGCACCACCCCGGATGGGGCGGTGAGCAGTGCTTCCTGGGCGCCCCGCTCGGCGGCCCGCTCCCGAAGCCGGGCGAGCACCGCAAGGTCAGGGCCCTTGCGATGCGGCGCGGTTCTCGGATCGGGCACATCGGCGATCCAGACCCGGACCTCCGTCGCCGGGGCGGGCGCCGGTCGGATTCGTAGCCGTAACGGTGCCGAGGTGTCGGCGCACAGCTCGACCCGGGGGAACCAGCGGCCGACCCGAGGTATCTCGGCGAGCGCCTCCTGCCAGAAGACTTTCAGCTGGTCGACCGACAAGCCGCCGGCATCGGCACAGGAGATGAAGAATCGGCGGCGATGCTTGTCGATTGCTCGCACCCGCCCGTCCTCAACCAGCCAGGAGTCCGCGACCAGTAACGGTCTTTCCACCGGATCGCCTTCGGTCAGGCGGCCGCCCGGCTGAGATGTGAAAATCCGTTCGTCGGACATCAGTGCCTCTTCTGCTCGTCCGAACTCTGCTCAAACCGGGTCGATCCAGGTTAATGCCAAGGTCAATATCGAGGGCTCGCGCCGACCAGAGAACCGCGACGTGGCCCGTACGGTGCGTGCTCCAGCCAGGAACCACAACGTGGAACCAGCGGCGCGAGCGTTGCTGCCGCCCGCTGCTTGACCCGGATCATACGTCCGGGTCGCAACTGTGCCAGGGCGGTCCCGGCGGCCTCGCTGTTATATCTGGCGGCGGCGCCGCGGGTGGCGGCAAAACCGTCGATCGCCGCCACCGCTTGTGCGGAATCGGTCAGCGCGGTGCTGACCGCGCTCGCGGCCGCTTCGGCATCGGCGATCCCGCTGTTCATCCCGCGAGCGCCGAAGGGCGGGAACAGGTGAGCCGCCTCGCCGACCAGCAGGACCCGATGATGGGTGTCGACGAAACGGTCGGCGACCACCTGGAGGAAGCGGTACGTCGACACCCACTGGATCCGGTCGGCGTAACCCTCGCCCACCACGCCCGGCAGCCACTGGCGAACCGCGTCCTCGCTGCCGTAGGCCTCGGACGGGTCGCTGTTGCGGCCCTGCAGATCGATCTGGAACCCGCCGGTGAACGGCACCCGCAACACCGTGCGTCCGCCCACGCCTGGGTGTTCGTAGTGGAACACCCGGGCGGTGCACTGTTCAGCACCGGCCTGCTCCGCTACATCGACAACGACGTGGTACCCCGCAGACTGGGTGCCACTCATATGGATATCGAGTGAGCGTCGGACGGCCGAGCGGGCGCCGTCCGCCGCGATCAGGTAGCTGCCCGTCCAGCTTCTGCCATCGGCGGTGGTCACCGACACCGACTCGGGCGAGGTCTGCACGTCACTGGCCGCCGCATCCCAGTGAAACTCGACTCCGGCTGCCAGGCAGGCCTGAAGCAGAAACCGTTCGGTATCCATCTGCCGCAGGCTGGTGAACGGCGGCAGGGCTCCGGGTTCGGTGGCGGGAAAGCTGCGCGAGTACACCTCGCGGCCTCGGTAGAGCGTGCGCCGGGTGCGCCAGACGACGCCGTACCGGCCGATGTCGCTGCCGAGCCCGGGTTTCATCCGGTCCAGCAGGGCCAGGGAATCCCGGTGCAGGAACAGGGCTCGGCTGCCCGGACGGACCCGATCCACCGGATCTGCCTCCAGGACAGTCACCGCCAACCCTCGCGCGCGCAGTGCCAGCGCGGCGGTGAGACCGACCGGCCCGGCTCCGACCACCAGAACCGGGGCGTCCCGATCCGGCAGCGACTCGCCGGTCACCTGACAGATCCGCTGCTGACAAGCATTCTGCCCTCGGACAGCTGCCGGGCGATCTCCAGGCGTTTGATCTTCCAGGTGCCGGTGCGCGGCAGGTCGTCGAATCGGCACTCCACCGGGACGGCCATCGCGGGCAAGTCAGCCGTGGCCTGCTGCCAGCGGCCAGGACTCAGCGGCAGGTCGGCCTTGGTGCAGATCACCGGGATCGCCTGGCCCGAGTCACCGGCCACGATCACGACTTCCCGGAGCTCGTCCAGGCGGGACATCAGCAGATCCTCGAGCTCGAGGTTGCTGTCCACCGAATCGATCTGGTCGACCTCGCGGTCGGTCAGGTAGAGGGCTCCCCACCGGTTGGCGTGCCCGACATCGCCCATCCGCCACCAGGAGCCATTGACCTGCCCGGCGAACTGGTCCTCCGCACCCAGATAGGTCAGGATCCGGCCGCGAGTGCGCGCCTCGATATGCCCCAGCACCCCGGTCGCGCACGGTTGCCCAGCGTCATCGACGATCCGAAGCCGGGTGAAGCCGGGTAGCGCCGTCCCTACCAGCCGGCCATTCGCCTTCGCCGCGCTCCGCCGAGTGAACCAGCGGGCCGCGATCGGGCCGGTCTCGCTCTGACCGTAAAGCTGCATCAGGTAAGCGAATCGACGTTCGGAGGAGCCGAGCAGCCGCTGGATCGTGCGCGGGTGAATCGCGTCGAAGGTGCTGCTGAAGCACCGCACGCTCTTCAACGGCGCGTCGGCCGCCGTTGCCAACTCCTCCCAGAGGATGAACGTGTTGGGGTGTGTTTCCACGATGCCGGGACGAGCCCGGACCAGGTGCGGGCCGACACTGGCCGGATCGTGGTCGACCAGGGCCAGCAGCGGGCTGCCGTAGTGCAGGAACACGCCCAGGGCGTGGTAGAAGCGAGAATGTACGTGAGACATGCAAACCGCGGCGGTTTCGCCGCGGGTCGGCCAACCCATCAGCTTCTGCGGCACCAGCCGGTTCCACAGGGTGTTCGGGCAGTGCACGGCGAGTTTCGGAAGCCCGGTGGTACCCGAGCTGTGCGTGATCAGCGCCGGCTCGCGGGGCCCTCGTCGAACCTCGGCGCGACGTTTCGCACCGGTGAACCTCGCCATCGGCCGGCCGCCGATGTCCTCGGCCACGGCGGCCGCGCCGGGCCCGACCACGAGCACCCGGCCGACGCCGATCGGAGCCGAATCGCCGCCCAGCTTGGCCCGGTCGGTGATCAGCCACGGCCGGTCCAGGCGGCGGACCAGCTTGCCGACGACATCGCTGTCCAAGGTGGGTGACAACAGCGCCGGGATCGCGCCGACCCGAGAGATCGCGCAGGCCAACAGAGCAATGTCGAAGTTGTCCGACTTGTAGACCGCCACCTGCTCACCGGTGCGCACACCGGCTGCCCAGAGCCGGGCCGCGAGGTCGTCAACCAGGTCGGCGACGGATGCGTAGGTCAGGTCCGTTCCGCGCTCCGGTGCCACATCGAGGGGACGATCCAGAGTGACCGCGGTTGTGCCGTGCACTCGCGCAGCCTGCTCGAACATCGAGCCGAGGTAGAAGCCACGCTCGGACAGAAAATGCTGCAGCATGAGAACTCCTTCGGGAGGGGAGAGCGGTCTCACCAGGCGCCGGTTCGCAGGATGTGTCGGCGTAACTTGCCGGTCGACGTGCGGGGTAGTGCGGTCGTCAGTCGCGCCGTCCGGGGTACTTTGAACGCCGCCAGGCGCCCTCGAGCCAGCCCGATAAGTTCTGATTCCAGGCCACTTTCGTCGCTCACCTGGATCATCGGCACGACAAAGGCCTGGAGCCTGGTAGCGCCGATCCGGTCCGTGACCGCGGCCACGGCGACCTCGCGAACCAAGGGGTGCTCGGCGAGGACTCGTTCGATCTCCAGCGGTGAAACGGTGATCCCACCGACCATTTCCATGTCGTCGACGCGACCGATGTGGCGATACGTCCCATCGGGCTGCCGGCAGGCCAGATCTCGGGTGGACAGCCAGCCATCGACGACTGCTTTCGCCGTCTCCGCCGGCCGGTTCAGGTACTCGTGCAGCAGCGTCGGCCCGCGCACCCACAGCTCGCCCTCGCTCCCGTCGCAGACCGAGGAGCCGGACTGGTCGCGCAGGTCGAGCTCGTACCCGGATACCGGGCGCCCGACGGTACCCGGCAGGTTGTGGTCAATCCCGTTGGCGCAGAACGCATGACCGGCCTCGGTTGAGCCGAGTTGCTCGTAGACGGGTGCTCCGAGCAGCTCGGTGGCTCGCTCGCCGAGAGTCGCGGGGAGGGTCTCGCCGGCCGATACTGCCCCCCGCAGCGACGTAAAGGCCGCTGGATCGCCCTGTTCCACCAGTCCCGCGTAAGCGGTGGGGACGGCGTACAGCAGGCTGACCCGATGCCTGGCAATCAGTTCGCTGACCCGGTCCGGCCGGGGCCGATCACCGATCAGGACGGCCGATGAGCCCGAGTACAGCGGAAACACCAGCGCGTTGCCGAAGCCGTAGGCGAAGAACAGTTTGGAGATCGACAGGCTGATGTCCTGCTGACCGAGGCCGAGCACGCTCCGGCCGACCGCTTCGAAGTAGACCGG
>DATINJ010000171.1:0-5144 GCA_035474375.1 Kineosporiaceae bacterium
CAAAGGAAAAACCGTCCGAAACACAACCCACCCAACCCCGAAGAGTCAGCCAAGCCATGCCCCATAAGGACGGGGTATTTGGCATCGATTTTTAGGCACACTGTTGAGTTCTCAAAGAGCGGACGCACCCGGGCCACACCGTTAAGCGCTTTTCCGAGGCAACTTCTCTACCTTACCCTCCAGTCACTGCCCGGTCAAATCCGTGTGTTACCGAATCGTTCCGAACTGTTTCATGGAGGTTTCCTCGGATCTACGAGGATCAACCCGAAGGTTGAGTCTCTGTTGTTGATCCGGGGAGTCGAACCCGGCACCGGCCACTGTGTTTGTGTCCGTTCCTGCCGCGCTGTCCAACGAGTAGAACTCTACGGAGGGGCTGGGGCGGAGTCAAATCCACTCCGCCCTAGCCTCTCACCTGGGAATATAGCATTACGGAGTCGATGATCAGCTCTCTGTCATCGGCGTGTTGGGAGTCCTGCGGACGACAACGCCGCATCCTGCGGAGACCTCTCGGAGCCCTGGAGCCCCCTGCCAGAGCCGATCGACCCGCCGTGGAGCAGCCTGGAAGCCGCTGAGCTACCGCCAGAAATCGCGACAACTCGACTCGGCTGCCGTCACCCTCAGTCGATGAGTTCCACGGCGGCCAGCGCCCGCCGACCCCGGCGCACCAGCAGCCACCGGTCGTGCAGCAGGTCGGCAACCCCCACCGACACGGTGTCCACGCTCTCCCCCGGCACCACCTTCACGTTGTTGATGTACGCGCCGCCTTCCTGGAGGGTCCGGCGGGCTGCACCCCGACTGGCCGACAACCCGGTGGCCACCAGCAGGTCCAGCACCGGCACCGACTCCCGGGGCAATTTCGCCGACGGCAACTCGGCCAGCGCGTCGCGCAGGGTGGCGGCGTCCAGATCGGTGAGCTCCCCCGCCCCGAACAGTGCCTTGCTCGCGTGCTCCACCCGTGCTGCCGTCTCCGCACCGTGCACCAAGGAGGTCACGTCCCGAGCCAGTGTCCGCTGGGCCTCCCGAGCGGCCGGGCGGCTCACCGCGAGCTCAGCCAGCTCGGCGATCTCCTCCTCGCTGCGGAAGGTGAAGACCTTCAGGTAGTCGACGACCTTGGCGTCCTCGGCATTCACCCAGAACTGGAAGAACGCGTACGGCGTGGTCATCGTGGGGTCGAGCCACACCGTGCCGCCTTCGGTCTTGCCGAACTTGGTGCCGTCGGCCTTGGTGATCAGCGGCGTGGCCAGCGCGTGCACCGATATCCCCTGAACCTTGTGGATCAGGTCGGCGCCGGCGGTCAGGTTGCCCCATTGGTCAGATCCGCCGATCTGCAACGCGCAGCCGTGCCGGCGGTTCAGCTCCAGGAAGTCCATGCCCTGCAGGATCTGGTAGCTGAACTCGGTGTAACTGATCCCCGCCTCGCTGTTCAGCCGGGCACTGACCGCCTCCTTGGCCAGCATCCGGCCGACCCGGAAGTGCTTGCCGATCTCCCGGAGGAAGTCGATCGCGCTGAGGCCCGCCGTCCAGTCCAGGTTGTTCACCATGGTGGCCGCGTTCGGCCCGGTGAAGTCCAGGAACGGTTCGATCTGGGTGCGGATGCGATCCACCCAGGCACCGACTGTCTCGGGCGAGTTGAGCGTGCGCTCAGCCGTCGGCTTCGGGTCACCGATCAGCCCGGTGGCTCCGCCGACCAGGGCCAGCGGGCGGTGGCCGGCCAGTTGGAGCCGGCGCACGGTGAGGATCTGCACCAGGTTGCCGATGTGCAGGCTCGGCGCTGTCGGGTCGAACCCGCAGTAGTAGGTCACTGGGCCGGAGCCGAGCGCGGTGCGCAACGCCTGCTCGTCGGTCGAGATGGCGATCAACCCCCGCCAAGCCAACTCGTCGACGACGTTCTTCTCCTGCACTGGGTTCTCCACCACGGCGTTTTCAGACACGGGACAACCCTACGGCTGCGTGCCACCCGTTTTCGTCCGGTCACCGGTCGCGGCGCGTGGAACGCCACGTCGAACCCTACGAGGTTCGGCGACGCGGCTTGCTCGGCCGATAGACCGACACGGTCGGCTCTTCGGCCAGCCAGAATCGCCAGGGTGACTCAGCACCGGCGGCCACCCCGACCCGAGGACCGGTCCGCACCCGATCCGGTGCCTGCGGTTCGCCGCCGAGCACCCGGAGCTCGCCGCCGGAACACAGATCGCGGCCGTTGTCCGCACCGGTCAGCCCCAGCGCGTTCGCCAAGCGGGCCGGACCTCGGGCCAGATCGACGTCCCGTCGTGCGCTCGGACGCCGAGACCGCGCGGCCTCCTGCCCGGTCACCACCTCACCGGCGCGCAGCAACACGCCACCGGACACTCCCTCCGGAGAGCAGACGACGTTCGCGCAGTAGTGCATTCCGTAGGTGAAGTAGACGTAGGCATGCCCGGGCGGCCCGAACATCACCGCGTTGCGCGGGCGCAGTCCGCGGTGCGAATGCGAGGCCGGGTCCTTCCCCTCGCCGAGGTACGCCTCGACCTCGGTGAGCCGGACCGCTACCGATTCGCCGTCCAGATCGTGCACCAGCACCGCGCCCAGCAGTTCTGGAGCGACGGCGAGCGGATCTCGGGCAAAGAACGAGCGCGGCAGCGGTGTTTCGGCTGCCGCGCTCGGAATCTTCGACGTCGAAACGGGTTTCAGGACCGACGCATGATCTTGTTGCCGAGCCACACCACCGGATCGTACTTCCGGTCCACCACCCGTTCTTTCATCGGGATCAGGGCGTTGTCGGTGATCTTGATGTGTTCCGGGCAGACCTCGCTGCAGCACTTGGTGATGTTGCAGTAGCCCAGACCGTGCTCCTCCTGCGCCTCGACCTTGCGGTCACGAGCGTCCAGCGGGTGCATGTCGAGCTCGGCGATCCGCATCAGGTAGCGCGGGCCGGCGAAGGATTCCTTGTTCTCCTCGTGGTCCCTGACGACGTGACACGTGTCCTGGCAGAGGAAGCACTCGATGCACTTGCGGAACTCCTGCGAACGCTCGACGTCTACCTGCTGCATCCGGTAGTCGCCCGGCTCGACCCCCTTGGGTGGGGCGAAAGCCGGGATCTCCCTGGCCTTCTGATAGTTGAAGGAGACGTCGGTGACGAGGTCGCGGATCACCGGGAAGGCCCGCAGCGGAGTCACCGTGATCACCTCGTCGTCGGCGAAGGTGCTCATCCGGGTCATGCACATCAACCGGGGCCGACCGTTGATCTCGGCGCTACAGGAGCCGCACTTGCCGGCCTTGCAGTTCCAGCGGACGGCGAGATCGCCGGCCTGCGTGGCCTGCAACCGGTGGATGATGTCGAGGATCACCTCGCCCTCGTTCACCTCGACCTGGTAGTCGACCAGATCGCCGTCCGAATCATCGCCACGCCAGACCCGGAAACTCGCCTGATGGCTCACGGTGAGCCCTCCTCATCAAGTACGGAAAGTTCCTCGGGCGTATAGTATTTCGCCAATTCGGCGCGATCGAACAGGGCCAGCAATTCGGTCCGCATGGTCGGTACCGGCTGCCGGGTCAGGGTTACCTTGCCGGTCGGGACGGTCTCCAGCCCGAGCACCAGGTTGACCTGCCGCCACTGCGGATCCATCTTCGGATGGTCTTCGCGGGTGTGACCGCCACGGCTCTCGGTGCGCTCCAGCGCCGCCATCGCGATGCAGCGCGAGATCAGCAGCATGTTCCGCAGGTCGAGGGCGAGGTGCCAGCCGGGATTGAAGGCCCGACCGCCGCCCACCCGGACCAGGGCCACCCGACGCTCGAAGTCCTCCAGGCGCTCCAGCGCCTCGGCGATCTCGCCTTCCCGGCGAATGATCCCGACCAAGTCGTTCATCGACTGCTGAAGCTCGCTGTGCACGGTGAACGGGTTCTCCGCGGGACCGTCCAGCGCCTCGCCAAACGGTGCCAGTGCCAGTTCGGCGGCCGCCGCCACGTCCTGTTCGGTCGCCTGCGGGCGCTTCTCGCCCAGCCCGCGCACGTAGTCGGCCGCGGCGGTGCCGGACCGGCGGCCGAAGACCAGCAGGTCCGAGAGCGAGTTGCCGCCCAGTCGGTTGGAGCCGTGCATCCCGCCGGAGCACTCGCCCACCGAGAACAGACCGGGCACCTTGGCCGCCTCGGTATCCGCGTCGACCTCGATACCGCCCATCACGTAGTGACAGGTCGGACCGACCTCCATCGGCTCGGCGGTGATGTCGACGTCGGCCAGTTCCTTGAACTGGTGGTGCATGCTCGGCAGTCGCTTGATGATCTCGTCGGCCGGCAACCGGGTGGAGACATCGAGGAACACTCCGCCGTGCGGCGATCCCCGCCCGGCCTTGACCTCGGAGTTGATCGCCCGCGCCACCTCGTCACGAGGCAGCAGTTCCGGCGGGCGCTTGTTGTTCTCCGGGTCCTTGTACCAGCGGTCGGCCTCTTCCTCCGTGGTCGCGTACTGCGCCCGGAAGACGTCGGGCACGTAGTCGAACATGAAGCGCTTGCCTTCGCTGTTGCGAAGCACGCCGCCGTCACCCCGCACCGACTCGGTGACCAGCAGCCCTTTGACCGAGAGCGGCCAGACCATGCCGGTCGGGTGGAACTGGATGAACTCCATGTTGATCAGCGTGCCGCCGGCCCGCAGGGCCAGCGCGTGGCCGTCGCCGGTGTACTCCCACGAGTTGCTGGTGACCTTGAACGTCTTGCCGATCCCACCGGTGGCCAGGATCACCGCGGGCGCCGAGAACGCGACCAGGGCACCGGTCTCACGGTAGTAACCGAAGGCGCCGGAGATCGATTCACCGTCCAACAGCAAGTCGGTGACGGCGAACTCGTGGAACACCTTGAGGTACTTCTCGTGGTCACCGAACTCGGCGAAATCCTCCTGCTGCAGGGAGACGATCTTCTGCTGCAGGGTGCGGATCAGCTCCAGGCCGGTCCGGTCGCCGACGTGCGCCAGCCGGGGGTACTCGTGCCCGCCGAAGTTCCGCTGGCTGATCTTGCCGTCCGGGGTGCGGTCGAAGAGGGCGCCGTAGGTCTCCAGCTCCCAGACCCGGTCCGGGGCCTCCTTGGCGTGCAGCTCGGCCATCCGTGGGTTGTTCAGGAACTTGCCACCGCGCATCGTGTCGCGGAAGTGGACCTGCCAGTTGTCCTTGGAGTTGGCG
>DATINJ010000172.1:0-8387 GCA_035474375.1 Kineosporiaceae bacterium
CCGTCCGGTCGGCAAAGTCGGAGTCGGCCAAGGCCAGCCAGCTGGCCGCTCGGCTGGAAGCCGTGACCAAGCGGCTGGAGAAGCTGGCCGCCAACCCGGTGGCGGTGCCCAAGCCGGCCAAACCGCGGGCCGAGTTCCCGAACGATTTCGACGCCGAACTGAGCGAAATCATCCGTTCTGTACGGCCCTTCACGATGACCAGCAACGACAAGTTGCATGCCTTGATCTCCGCGACCCGGTATCTGGTCAAGCACCAGATCGCCGGTGACATCGTCGAGTGCGGCGTCTGGCGCGGCGGCTCGATGCACGCGGTAGCTCGAACCCTGGACTCGGCCGGCGACCACTCGCGCGAGCTCTACCTGCTCGACACCTTCGAGGGGATGCCGCCACCCACCGAGAAAGACGTGCGCCTGGACGGGCAGACGGCGCAGGCGTTGCTGGACGCCGGCACCAAGGAGCAGACGATCTGGGCCTACGCCACCCTGGAGGACGTTCAGGCCGGCTTCGAAACCGTGCCCTACCCGAGCGAAAAGGTGCACTACGTGAAGGGCAAGGTCGAGGAGACCGTGCCGGAATTCACCCCGGCGGCGATCGCGCTGCTCCGGCTGGACACCGACTGGTACGACTCCACCCGGCACGAGCTCGAGCACCTCTACCCACGACTGGTGTCCGGCGGTGTTCTGATCATCGACGACTACGGCACCTGGCAGGGCTCGCAGCTGGCGACGGACGAGTTCCTGGCGAAGACCGATGCCCGTTTGCTGATGGTGCGGGCTGGACGTGGGCGGATCGCCATCAAGCCCTGACTGTTACAGTCTGTTCCGAGAGGTGACTCAGAGTTCGGCTTTCGCCCTGTCTGTCTGCCGCCGAGCGAAGCGCAACATGTCGGATTACCGTGAACGAATGCCCGAGATTTCGATGCCGAAAGGGATGTACCTGTCGGTCAGTGGGCGGATCCATCCGGGCAGCGGTGGGCAAACCCGTGCGCTGCTACTGCGAAATCGGCTGTTCGCCCAGTACTCCGACGTCAAACCCATACTGCTGGCACTGGATGACGCCCCAACCTACCCGCAAATCCGGCAAACCCTGCTGAAACAAGGGGAATTGGTCGAAGGGATGCAGTTACTCAATCTCTTCGAGTGGTACCGCGACAACAACATAGATCACCTGCCGCCCGTCGACGAGGCGCTGCCCGAGGCGGCCAGCCTGGATCAGATCCCGGTCGCGCATCCGGACGGCACCCTTTACCAGACCCAGCACGTGAAGCGTCATGGTGCCGATCTGGTGATGCTCGACTACCACCGCGCGGACGGTTCGGTCTACCTGCGAGTGCCGGCCGGAAAGCCTGGCGTGGCGTCCCCGGCGACCAAGGTCTACCTGGTGAACAGCAAGGGCGAGCCGGTCGGCCGATGGAGCACCCAGCGCGGTTGGCGGCGAAAGTGGATCCGCACCCTGCTGGAGCCCAAGAGGAAGGCATTTCTCTTCTGCGACAGCCGTTACGCGATCGATGACATTCTGCCGCTGGACGATCGACGGCTGCACATCATGCACATCATGCACAACATCCACGTCCGCAGCCCGTTTCTGTGGAGTTCACCGCTGAACCCCACCTACGAGCCGTTGTTCGAGTCGATCCGGCACGTGGACGGCCTGCTCACGCTGACCTCCCGGCAAGGGGCGGACATCGCCGACCGGATGGGCGCGACCGACAACATGTTCGTCGTCGCCAACCCGGTCGAGACCCCGTCGGCGCCGGACCCGCTCCCGACCCGCGCCACGAAGCACTTCGTCATGATCGCCCGGCTGGAGCAGCAGAAGCGGATCGAGGATGCGATCCGGGCCTTCGCTCTGGTGCTCACCGAGGAGCCGGCGGCAACCCTGGAGATTTTTGGCGACGGCACGATGCACGACTTCCTGTCTCGGGAGATCCGCGCGCTCGGGGTGGGCGACTCGGTCCGGCTCGCCGGTCATGATCCGCGCGCCCGTGAGGCCCTGTGGCGGGCCACTGCGATGCTGATGACCAGCAGGTTCGAAGGGTACCCGCTGGCCACGCTGGAGAGCCTGAGCCAGGGCTGCCCAGTGATCAGCTACGACATCAAGTACGGGCCCAGAGAACAGCTCACCCACGGGGTGGACGGATTCCTGATCGAGCAGGGTGACCTGCAAGGAATGGCCGACCGCATGCTCGAACTGATCCGCGACCCGCAGCTCGTGGTCAGGCTGAGCCAAGGCGCGTTCGAAAAGGCCAAACACCACGACCCTTTGGCACTGCTGCACGACTGGCGCCAGGTGATCGAGCAGGTGATCGAGCGCAAGCCGCGCCGGACCACGATCGAGTCGGTGGATTTCGAGGTGACCCGGCTCGGCTATCGACGGCCCCATCGCCTGCCCGACGAATACGCCAAAGGCCTGCTGCGCCGGTTCAACGGTCGACGCTCGGGATCGGGCGGCTTCCGCAAAGCACCGGCCGTTGAGTTCGCCGGTCGGCTGACGCTGGTCGGCAAGAGCAAGGCGGGCACCCTGAAGGAGGCCGTCTTCACTCTGGAGGCCATCGACGAGGCCTCCGGAACCATCCTGGCGCTCCCGCTGAAGGTTCGACGGACCGGTAACCTCTTCCGGTTGTCCGCCGGCTTCGACCTGACGCAGGCCTTCGCGACCACCCAAGCCGATGCGCTGCAGCTGAGACTGCGCCTGGTCTGGCACAATTCGAGCTGGCAGACGCTACTCGCCCGGCCCCGTCGACTGGCCCCCAACTACGAGTTGTCCTACGCCGACGGCGGTGAACTCACCCTCTTGCGCGGACCGACTCCCGGTCAAAGCCTGCCGTGATCGAAATAGCGGCAGCCCTCCCGCGAAGATCGCCAGTTACGCCCGCAAGTAGTGCCTTTCGCCGCACGAAAGCAGGCGCACCTGCCGATCACCCAGGGGCGGAAGGTGGTCAGGCGGTGGAGCCGTCGGCGGAAATGGTGCTGAACCCGGTGAACGGGGCCAGCGCCGGTGGGAGCGCGATCGAACCGTCGGCCTGTTGGCCTTGCTCCAGGACGGCCGCCATGGTCCGGCCGATCGGTAGCCCGGAACCGTTCAGGGTGGCGACAAACTCGCGCTTGCCGTCCGGCGTCCGGGTCCGGATGTTCGCCCGGCGGGCCTGGAAGGTCCCGTAGTCCGAACACGACGAGATCTCCCGGTACTGATCCTGGCCGGGCAGCCAGACCTCGACGTCGTAGGTCATCTGGGCACCGAAGCCGGTGTCGCCGGCGGCCAGCAGGATCGTGCGGTGCGCCAGGCCGAGGGCCTGCAGTACGGCCTCGGCGTGCCCGAGCAGCTTCTCCAGCTCGGCCTGGGACTCCTCGGCCCGGCAGAACCGGACCAGCTCCACCTTGGCGAACTGGTGCAGCCGGATCAGCCCTCGGGTGTCCCGACCGTACGAGCCGGCCTCCGAGCGGTAGCACGGCGTCCACGAGGTGTAGGCGAGCGGCAGCTCACCCGGCTCGATGATCTCCTCGGCATGCAGGTTGGTCAGCGGCACCTCGGCGGTCGGAATCAGGTACAGATCCCGATCGCCGGCCGTGGTGCGGAACAGGTCCTCCTCGAACTTGGGCAACTGCCCGGTGCCGAGCATCGAGCCGGGGGTGACCAAGTGCGGCAGCGAGTACTCGGTGTACCCGTGGGTGCGGGTCTGCAGGTCGAGGAAGAACGACGCCAGGCCGCGCTCCAGGGCCGCACCGGCACCGCGCGCCACGCTGAATCGGGGCCCGGAGAGTTTGGTGGCCCGAACGAAGTCCAGGATCCCGGTTCGCTCCCCCAGTTCGACGTGGTCGAGCGGAGTGAAGTCGAACTTCGGCGGGGTCCCCCACCGGCGCACCTCGACGGCGTCGGCCTCGGAGAACCCGTCCGGCGAGGCGTCCAGCGGCAGGTTCGGGATGCCCAGCAGCAGATCGCGCAGTTCGGTCGCGGCCTTTTCATGATCCACCTCGACGGCGCGGATCTCGTCCTTCAGCTCGCGAGCCCGCTCCTTGAGCGCGCCGACGTCACCACCCGAGCGAGCGGCAAGGCCCACCTCCTGCGCCACCCGCTTCGACTCCGCCCGCAGGTCATCAGCGATCTTGATGCTGCCGTTGCGCCGGGAGAGCAGCGCCTCCAAGGCAACCAGGTCGAGCTGATATCCGCGGCGGGCGAGCCGACGGACGGCGTCGGTGCCCGGGTCGAGCAGGGCACGAGCGTCGTGCATGGGGGAACCTTCCAGCGCAGGGGTGACTACCAGGCACGACGGTAGCAAGAACCCTCACGCGGCGAAGAGCAATATCAGCCCGGTACAGGTCAGCGCGACCATCAGGATGAGCAACGGCACCTGCCCGATCACCGCGGCCGCCCGCGGAAACAGCCGGACGGCGCGATCGTGCGCCAGCACCACCCCGACCACGTGCCCGGTCACCACGGCCAGCACCTGGACGGCGGCCACCAGGCTGGGGGTGAGCGGCGCCGGGTTGGGGGTCAGGCCGGCGAGGCCGAACCAGTCGGCTCCGGTACTCAACGGGTCGCCCAGCTTGGCCAGGCCGCGCTGCCCCTCGTAGGCGAAAAGTGTGTAGTAGTGCGCCACTACGTAGCCGAGCGCGACCGGGACCACGGAATGCACGAAGGCGCTCGGCATCCCGCGGCCGGTCCGGCCGGCCAACCGGCCGGCCGCCGTCGTGCAGGCCACGAACAGCCCGGTCAACAGCAGGATGACGGCGAGCAGGGCGCTGGTTTCCAGCAACATCCGCGGCGCGGTGGCGCTCTGCACGAAGGTCTGCCAGCGCGGCGAACCGGAGAAGCCGTCGTAGGCGGTGGAGCCGAGCATCACCATCACGGTGGCGATCAGTCCCGGTGCCGGTTCCAGCGCGTCCAGCCCGGCCAGCGGCGAGCGCCACACCCGGGTGCCGTCCGACCGCCGCCCGAGCACGGAGAACCGGCCGAACAGCCCGGACCAGGTCTCGAACGCATCGGCGCGATCGAACCAGGCCGAGCCGTAGAGGAAGCCGGCGAACAGATGCAGGACGGCGTAGAGCCCGATCGTCACCCGGAAGGTGGTCAGCGTCGCGTTGTCCGGGTAGATCAGTTCCAGCCAGGTGAAGGCGAACAACCCCAGCGCGGAAGGCCAGTACCCGATCCCGGACGGCAGTGGCCGCAGCCCTTCCGCCGGGTCGAGCCGGGCCAGTCGGTTGATCGCGGCGTGGATCGCCCGCACCGGGTTGAGCTGCCGCCAGACCGGACCGAGCAGCACCGACAGCACCACCAGCCCGACCCAGAGGAACACGTAGACCAGCCAGGGCAACGGGTTGTTGGCGTCGTCCTTGCCGAAGATCAGTACCAGCAGCAGATAGCCGGTGATCAGCAAGGCGAGAACCCGCTTCAGCCATCTGAGGGCGGCACCGTCCAGCACCCGACCGACTGCCACCGGGAGCGGTCGGCCGGCCCGCGCGCCGTCCAACCGTGGCGTCGTCCACAGCAGGCCGAGCGCCACGAACGAGATCACCACGGCGAAGGCGGCCCCCGCGACCGCCCAACCGAACGGCAGTGGCAGATCCTCCCGACCTCCGACACCGTGCGCCAGCAGCGTGTTCATCACTGTCGACATTGAACAGGACCCGGTGACCCGGGCACGAGGCCGGGGGGCGGCGGTTGCAGCCAGACTAAGGGCGTGGAAACCAACCCTTGTGCTCCGTACACCTTGACCGCGCCGGACGGCGCTCAGCTGACCGCCTGCGCCCACGGCGGCCATGTGCTCGGCTGGACCCCGGCGGGCGGGCGCCCCCGACTCTGGCTGAGCCCGACCACCGAATGCGGTCCGGGGCTGGCGATCCGCGGCGGGATCCCGGTGATCTTTCCGCAGTTCGCCGGCCGTGGCCCGTTACCCAAGCATGGGCTGGCCCGTAATCGGAACTGGCGGGTGGTCGAGACGGACGGGGCGCTGTGGCGGGCGGTTCTCACTGATGACGCCGCCACCCGGGAGATCTGGCCGCATCGCTTCGAGCTTTCGTTGACCGCGCGAGCCGAGGGTGACCGGTTGGACCTCACACTCACCGTCAAGAACACCGATGACGTCGAGTGGGCGTTCACCGCCGCCCTGCACACCTATCTGGCGCTCGGCGATCCGGGCGCGCAGATCCACGGGCTGGGCGGGCGGATCGCCGAGGACAATGCCGCCGCCGGCGCGCCGACCACGCTCGGACCGGCCGGAGCGGCCCTGCGAGCCGTCACCCCCCGGGACGTCGCGGTGCTCGGGGTGAGCGAGCCGCTGACTCTCGACGATGCCGGCTTAGGTCCGTTGGTTCTCAGCGCGGAAGGCTTCAACGATCGGGTCATCTGGAATCCGGGACCGGAACATGGGTTGGCGGATGTCCCGGACGGCGGTGAACGAAATTTCGTCTGCATAGAGGCAGCAGAATTGACGCCGACAATGATTCAACCTGCAAGCATCTGGCGTGGCCGCCAGACGATCTTGGCAAGAAAGGCTTAACACTCTTCGAGCGTCCGAATGCTCAGATAGTCCGCAGCTGCGAGGATCGCCATACGTGTCGGTAATTCGGCGTTGACCTGCGATTATATCGCGGTCTGATTACTCAGGGTGATGGCACTTTGCGAGTATGCCTTCGATGTGGCAGGCTCTCTCACGCACCGGCGCCGAGAGCGCCGGTGCACCAATTTTGGCGGAAATCGAGCTACCCGCATTCTCTGGTTAACGCGCCGAAATCTACGCCGCAGAGCCGAGATACTCTTCCCACGACGGCTCCCGGACATCGGCACCCCGGACCACCCACGCAGGCCCCCGCGGCGCTCTGGGCCGGACCGACAGTGTCCAGCCCATTTCCTCCGGCGTCCGATTGCCCTTGACGTTGTTGCAACGTACGCAGCAGGCAACCAGGTTCTCCCAGCTGTCCGCACCGCCCCGGCTGCGCGGCAGCACATGATCGATGGTGCTGGCATGGCCTTCGCAGTAGGCACAGCGGTGCTCGTCACGACGCAGCACGGCCCGACGGCTGACCGGAACCGCTCGTCCGTGCGGCACCCGGACGTAGCGCACCAACAGAATCACCGAGGGCCTCGGCACCACCAGCGATTCGCTGATCACCGGCTTCGGACCGTCGGCCACCACGACCGCCTTGCCGGCCAGCACGAGCACGATCGCGCGGCGGAAAGAGACCACGGCCAGCGGTTCGTAGCCGGCATTGAGAACCAGGGTCCGCATCTCTCAGCCCTCCTGGGGGTGTCCTGTGCAGGCTGCGATTCCCAGCAGGACGGCGAAAGGCGCCGTCCCGGTCGGAACGACGCCCTTCAGCCCACGCAGGCTTGCGCGGGGTATCTCTACCTCCGAACAGGCGAGCGCAGCGAGGACGCTGCGGATGGCGTTCGACATCGCGACCTCCTCGACGGGTGCAACTGCGCTCACTTGGAAGAATAAACGCCTTGTGCTCTGCAGATCACTCCCTTTCTCTCAGGGATCTGCGTTCGCTACGTCACGGAAATGCAAAAGTTGCGCAAACGACGAAGGCCCCGCCTGATCGGCGGGGCCTTCGTCAGTCGAACCGTGAACCGTTCCGGCACCGTGAACCGGTGTCGTCGAACCGCACCTCAAGCCAGGGCAGGCTGGTGGATCAGAGCACCCGACCGAAGACGACGTTGCTCGTCCAGATGTCGCGCTTGCTGAAGGACTTGCCCTGGCGGCCGGCATCGTAGAACTGATTGCCACCGGCGTAGACACCCACGTGATAGGCCGCTCCACCGGAGACCATGAACACCAGGTCACCCGGTCGCGCCTCGGATCGGGAGATCCGCCGGCTGGCCAACATCTGCTGGTTGGCGGTACGCGGGAGGCGAACGCCAATCTGGTTGTAGATGTACTGCATCGCCGCGGAGCAATCCCAACCTCGCGGTGAGGTCCCGCCGTACCGGTAGCTGACCCCGATGTAGCGAGAGGCGACAGCGAGCACCGAAGAACCCTTGGCGCTACCGAAGCCGTCGGTGTAGGAGGATGCCTGGCCGTCCTGGAGCAGGCTGGTCTGCGATCTGATCACTTAGGTACCGCCCGAAAAGCACTGTTCTCGAATGAAACCGTTGCTGCCACCGGGGCCGTCAGCGGAGCGACGCTGCTCTGCTTCATGGCCGGAGCGGCGATCCTGCTGCTGTGAAAGCCGAGCGCGGGCTGGACCGCGATCGGAGTCACGGGGCTGGCTAATGACGAGAGCGGGGAGTTCGATCGAACAGGCGCACGATGGCGCGCCAGCGCTCGAGTTGCCACGGTCAACCTCTCCGACGCCTACGAGGTCAGCTGTCGGGTTCGGGTGGGAGTATCACCCGGCCGCTGGATCGCTCTACATTCTGAGCAATCGTCCTGGCTTCACCCCAAGGAG
>DATINJ010000173.1:0-6652 GCA_035474375.1 Kineosporiaceae bacterium
GATGAGGTGATGGCGTGGGTCTCGACGGTCGAGGACACCCTGCCCGAGCAGATGCACCCCATGGCCAGCATGATCGTTTCGCAGCTGCTGGGGATGGCGCAGCGTCTGGACGAACTGGGCTTGGGATACCTCAGTCTCGACCGGGCCGGCTCGACTCTCTCCACCGGCGAGCGGCAACGCGTCCAGCTCGCCCGTGCGGTCCGCAACCAGACCACAGGCGTCCTGTACGTCCTCGATGAGCCGTCCATCGGCTTGCACCCCTCGAACATCGAGGGCCTGATCGGCGTGATCCGGGACCTGCTGCGCGACGGGAACTCCGTCGTCCTGGTCGACCACGACGTCCAGGTGCTCCGGGAAGCGGACTGGCTCATCGAGATCGGGCCCGGCTCCGGTGCCGAGGGCGGAGAGATTATCGCGTCCAGTCCGCTGTCAGAGCTGGCGGGCAACCCCCGGTCCCGGATTGCCGGGTTCATCGACGGCAGTCAGGACACCCCGGTACGCACGCTGACCCCTGCCTCGGACATGTTCGCTCTCGGCAGCATCCACCTGCGCACCGCCGGGTTGCATACGGTCCACGCCCTGGAACTGAACATTCCCAAGGGACGCCTGATCGCGGTGACCGGAGTCTCCGGATCAGGAAAGACCACGCTGGTGCTGGAGAGCCTGGTCCCCGCCCTGGTCGCACACGCCAACGGGAAGAGCCTTCCCAAGCACGTCACCGCCCTCGACGCGGCGGGGGAGAGCCGGGTCAGCGTCGTCGACGCCTCCCCGATCGGCGTCAACGTTCGCTCCACCGTCGCCACCTACAGCGGCGTCCTGGACGATCTGCGCCGCGTCTATGCCGCCACCCCGGATGCCAAGCGCCTCGGACTCAAGGCCGGAGATTTCTCATACAACACCGGACGTCTGCGCTGCCCCGGGTGCGAGGGCACCGGCCAGATCTCTCTGGACGTGCAGTTCCTCCCCGACGTCGACATCGTCTGCCCGAAATGCGACGGCACCCGATACTCGCCAGAAGCCGACCACATCCGCCGTCGACCACCAGCCGCTGACGAGAACGACCCCGGCCTCACCCTCCCGCAACTGCTCGCGATGACCGTCGGGCAGGCCCTCACCCGGGTCACGGACCTGAAGAAGGTCCAGACCCGGCTGCGACTGCTGGCCGACCTGGGGCTTTCCTACCTGACCTTGGCCGAAGCCACCCCCGCGCTCTCCGGGGGTGAGGCACAACGTCTGAAACTGTCCTCCGACCTCGACCGGGACCAGCACAACACCGTATTCGTCCTCGACGAGCCCTCCATCGGGCTGCACCCCCTCGACATCCAGGTGCTGCTCGGCGTCCTGCAACGCCTGGTGAACAACGGCGCCACAGTCATCGTCATCGAGCACGACCTGGACATGATCCGCAACGCCGACTACCTCATCGATCTCGGCCCCGGCGGCGGCGCCGCAGGAGGACGCATCGTGGCCACCGGCACCAGCGCCGAGATCGCCGCCACCGCGCACAGCAGCACCGGCCGGTACCTCTCCGGCAAGAGCCCGACCAGAAAAGTGAGATGAGCCTGCTGTCCCACTTGGCCTACGAGGAGCAGCAGATCATCGAACCCCTGGCGAGGCTCGGGCTCTACCCCGGCCAGGGCTGATACCGGCCATAAACGGATTCATTATAGTATCAGTTCTACTGATAGCAGAAGCTCCATTGCATCCAATCGTCACACACTCGTAGCGCTGGCGTATCGTCTGAGAGGAAGTGGACGCCAAGCAGGTAGGAGACGGGGATGGGTCGAGCACTGCGCGCAGACGCCGAGCGCAGCGTGCGCGCGATTCTGGAGGCGGCCGAACGGGTCCTCGCCCAGGACGCCGGCGCTTCGATGGAACAGATCGCCGAGGCAGCCGGGCTGACCCGGATCACAGTGCACCGGCGGTTCGCGAACCGGCAGGCGCTCCTGGAGGCGCTCGCCGTCTCCGCGAAGCAGCAGCTCATCGAAGCGATCGAGGATGCCCGGCCGGACTCGGCTCCGGCGCTCGTGGCGTTGTACCGGGTGACCTCAAATGTGTTGCGAGTGAAAGCCGATTGGCGTTTCACCCTCAGCCACTCCACGCCGCACAGCCAGGCTGCGGCCGCTCTCTGGGTCGAGATCGACGCTCACACCGTCGAACTGCTCACCCGCGCACAGCGCGAGGGGCTCCTCGCCCCGACCACCGACCTGCAATGGACTCGACAGGTGTACTACGCCCTCCTCAGCGAAGCCCTGAACCTGCCTGCGCAGGAGGACTCAGCGACACCGGACCCCGACGTGCTGGCTACCCTCGTCATCGACACATTGCTATACGGCGCAGGAGCACAAGGCATAGCATCCGCCGCCCGCTAAGACTCAAACGAAGGCGAACGATCGAGTCACGGCGATCCTTCCGACCCAACACCGTCCGAATCAGGAGCCGTCGCGAATGTTGTCAAGGCGCTGCTGGGTGAAGTGGATCTGGTCGAAAGTTACCGTGCAGCCGTCACCGGTGGGGGCCTGGGCCTCGAAGCCGATCGTGTGCTCGGCTACCGCATCTCCGAGGCTGAATACGCGTACCAGTTGCCATTTCTTGCCGTCCGTCGAGGCATGATAGGCGTACACGCCGTCAACTCGGGCCATTCGCAACCAGACTGACCGATCGTCCACGACGAAGGCGTTGGCGTCGTCCGAGCGGTCCACGGTGACGACCGAGACCACCATCGGTTCCGCCGCCGGAGAGAACTCGAAACACAACTTGGCCCAATGCTTGTCGTCGCTCCAGAGGAATAGCACGCCGGCGTCGTACTGAGCCTGAAAATCGACCGTGACCAGGGCACTGAGCTGGAAGTCACCCTCCGGAGGCCGGCCGAGGAGGGTCACCGCGTTCAGCATCGATTCCGCGTCGGCCGAGTCCGGGCCACCAGGGTTGACGTAGAAGTCGGTGTGCGCAAGGGCCGTCGCATTCAGCGCGCCGCGCTGCTCGCCGCGCGACCATGCTTCCGGGGGTGAGGGGGTGGTTGGGAAGGGCAGCTCTGGCAGTTGGAGCATGTCATTGATCCTTCGATCGACGGGATTCGGTCTGTCAGACCACGCGCGGCGATAATAGCCGTGGTGACGTCGCGATGATGGATGCGCTCGTGGTCCTGTGCCATGCAGGAGTGTGTCGACGACGAGGGTGACCAGCGCGTCAGGCTCCTCTGCGTCCGGTCTCAATGCGTCTGGATTCGATTGTGGCCCAGGCATATTCATTGCTTCACCGAGGAGTGCATAGTAGACCTGACGGGCCCAGTGCAGGTCGGTGGCCGAAGCGAGGATTCCCTCGCGCTGTGCGCGGGTGAGCAGTTCGAGGGTGTGGGTGTCGATTTCGACCCAGAGGGCGGTGGCAGCCTCGCCGTGAGGCGTGCCGTGACTGAGGGTGAAGCGCCAAGCGGACTTGACCCGCAGCACATTTGAGGTCACCCGGTACAACGCCACAAGGACGGGGGCGGAGTCCGGTCGAGCGTCCTCGATCGCCTCGATGAGCTGCCGCTCCGCGGAGACGGCGAGCGCCTCCAGGAGCGCCTGCCGGTTCGCGAACCGCCGGTGCACCGTGATCCGGGTCAGCCCGGCCGCCTCGGCGATCTGCTCCATCGAAGCGCCGGCGTCCTGGGCGAGGACCCGTTCGGCCGCCTCCAGAATCGCGCGCACGCTGCGCTCGGCGTCTGCGCGCAGTGGTCGACCCATGCCGGTCTCCTACCCCATCGTCTGCCGTTGCAGCCCATACGATACTCCACAGCATCTGTTTTCCTATTACGCGATCCTTGTGTGTTGCCATTCAACTAATAACTGATACTGTCATGGAGCAGATCAGGGCTGGTTGTGCCGACAGGGAGCCAGCCCGCCTGATCCACCCGGCCGAGCTTCCCGGCCACTTACTCAGGAGTCGACATGTCGTCAATCAAGGCTCGAACCGGTAGTGCCCGGCGCCTCACGGTGGCACTGGCCACTGTGTCGGTCGTCGCGACCGTCGCCGCCGCGGCACCGAGCGCGGCGACCGCCGTGAGCGGTAGTTCGCCGGCCGCGTCGCACGTGGTCTCCCGGACGGGTAGCGCCGAGAGCGCCAGCACCACCCCCAACCTGCAGGTCGAAGCCCCCAACGGGGTCACCTATCGGTACCGCCGCTTCGGCAAGGCCAGCGCCAGCAGCGTGCCGCTGGTCTTCCTCCAGCACTTTCGCGGGAACCTCGACAGCTGGGACCCGAAACTGATCGACACCATCGCCGCCAAGCGCGAGGTGATCCTGGTGGATAACGTCGGCGTTGGTGGCTCCACCGGCCTCACCCCGAGCACGAATCAGCAGATGAGCCTGGACGCGATCACCTTCATCGATGCCCTCAAACTGCCCCGCTACGACCTGCTCGGCTTCTCCCTCGGCGGCGAGATCGCTCAGGAGGTCGCCCTGCGCCGCCCCTGGCAGGTCCGCCGCGTCGTCCTGGCCGCCACCGGCCCGCAAGGCGGGCTGGACCAGCGCCAGTCCGACCCCAACATCCTCGGTCGGACTCTGAAGGACAACCCCGGCCCGGCGGACTTCCTCTTCTTGTTCTTCCCGAACACCGCCTCCAGCCAGGCCAAGGGCGTCGAGTTCCTGCAGCGCCTCGGGCAGCGCACCACCGACCACGACGCCCCGGCCAGCCTCGCCGCGCGCGACGCCCAGCTCACCGCCTGGTCCGACTGGGGCATCCCGGACAAGTCCAAACTGGTCCGCCTGGCCGCCCTGTTCCAGCCCACCCTGGTCGCCGACGGCGAGAGCGACATCTTGATGCCGGCCAAGAACTCCCGCCTGCTGGCCAAGCACCTGCCCAACGCGCACCTGCACATCTACCCGAACGCCGGGCACGGATTCCTCTTCCAGTACCCGGTCAAGTTCGGCACCGAGGTCAACACGTTCCTCGACCGCTGACCGTTTCCGCCCCAGCACGACCCATGCCATCCCACTGAGTCAGGAGCACACGATGACAACACCACAGCCGGTAGCCCTAGTGACGGGCGCGTCCTCCGGGATCGGAAAGGAGGCCGCCCGCGCCCTGGTCGACGCCGGGTTCCAGGTGATCGGAACCAGCCGCAACACCGCGAACGTCACCGCGCGTCCGGGCGTGACGTTCATCGACCTCGACGTGGCCAGCGACGAATCGGTCGCGGCCGCGGTCGAGGAGGTGATCGAGCGGTTTGGGCGGATCGACGTCCTGGTCAACAACGCTGGCATCGGCGCCGCCGGCGCGGCCGAGGAAACCTCCGTCGCCCAGGCGCAGGAAGTCTTCGACATCAACGTCTTCGGCGTCATCCGGATGACCAACGCCGTCCTGCCGCACCTGCGCGCCCAGGGCAGCGGACGCATCATCAACATCTCCTCCGTCGTCGGGTTCATGCCCCAGCCCTACATGGCCGTCTACGCCGCCTCGAAGCACGCCATCGAGGGCTACTCCGAATCCGTCGACCACGAGGTCCGCCAGTACGGCGTGCGGGTCCTGCTCGTCGAACCGGCCTGGACCAACACCGCCTTCGAGGCCAACAGCGTCCCGGCTGACCAGCCCTTACCGGTCTACGCCGAGCAACGCCAGGTCTTCGAGGAATACATGATCGAAGCCGTCAAGAACGGCGACGACCCCACCATCGTCGCCCGAGCCATCGTCGCCGCCGCGACCGACACCAAGCCGAAACTGCGCTACGCCGCCGGCTCCCGCAGCGCGAGCGTGGCCACCATGCGCCGCCTCGTGCCGGCCCGGATGTTCGACCGGCAACTGCACAAGCTCAACCGACTGCCCGCCTGACACCACCCCGGCCACCCCACCAACCACCGCACCGCGAAAAGGAAAACACCATGAGCCAGTTCGCCATCGAGACCGTGGCACCGAAGATCCGCAAAGTCACGTTCACCAACCCTCCGGTGAACGTCGTCGGTGCCGACACCGTCGTCGAGTTGCTCGAGGTCCTCGACGAGTTAAGTGCGGACGAGCAGGTCCAGGTCGTCATCTTCGGCAGCGGAGTCCCCGGATACTTCTTCAACCACGCCGATCTCAACCAGGTGCCCGAGCTTCTGGCCCTCACCAGCGCTGCCGGGACCCCGACCTGGGTCGACCTGGTCACCCGCCTGACCAGCGCCCCGTTCATCAGCATCGCCTCCATCCGCGGGCGCACCCGAGGCGGAGGCGACGAAATCACCCTGGCCTTCGACCTGCGCTACGCCAGCCGGGAAAAGGCGTTCTTCTCCCAGCCCGAGGTCCAGATCGGCATCGTCCCCGGCGGAGGGGGCAGCGACCGCCTGGCCCGCCTGTTGGGCCGCGATCGCGCGCTCGAAGCAATCCTGACCGGCCATGACTACGACGCCGAACGCGCTGAGCAGTACGGGTGGGTCACCCGCGCCGTGCCCGACGCCGACCTCGACGACGTGGTCAACGCCATGGCCGCGCGCATCGCGGGTGCCGACAAGAGCGCGGTCCTGGGCGCCAGAGCACAGATCAACCGCTCGACCCTGCCACCCGTCGCCGACCTGCGCACCTCCTGGGCGGAGTTCGCCGAATCGGTGACCTGGCCAGGATTCCAGGCTCGCGTGCCACAACTCGGCAAGGCCATCGCCGAGATCGGCCTCGAGGAGATCGAGCAGAACCTGGGCCA
>DATINJ010000174.1:0-39131 GCA_035474375.1 Kineosporiaceae bacterium
CCCGTGATCATGCACGCTTGCTCCCTCTGAGGAAGCAACCGTGCATGATCGCGGGCCAGAGCCGGGCAAGCGTGCATGATCACGGGCCAGAGCCGGGCAAGCGTGCATGATCACGGGCTATACACGGGCAAGCGTGCATGATCACGGGCCATACACGGGCAAGCGTGCATGATCACGGGAGAGTGATGCTGAAGGGGGCCCGTTCTAGAGCTTCTAGAGGTTCTAGAGCGAGATCACCAGCACCGGATCCTGGCGGAGGGTGAGCTTGGCCAGGCTGCCGGCAGTGAAGCTGGCCGCCTGCGAGGTCGGCATCTGCGCCACGACCAAGCCGTGCTCGCCGAGGTCGACGGTAATCCGGCTGACCGCGCCGAGGAACGACGTCGCGACCACCTGACCGACCAGTGGGTCGCTCGCCGAGCCCGCAGCGTCGTCCGCAACGGCAGTCAGCGACACCGCTTCCGGCCGAACCAGTGCGATCGCCGAGCCGTTCGGAATCGATCCGTCGACCAGCGGCATCCGAACACCGAGCACGTCGGCGTCCTTGCCACTGACGGTCGCGGGCAGCCGGTTGCTCAGTCCGACGAACTCCGCGACGAACGGAGTGGCCGGTCGGTGGTAGACGTCGACAGGTGGCGCCAACTGCTCGATCTTGCCACCGTTCATCACGCCGACCCGGTCGGCGATCGCGAGCGCTTCTTCCTGGTCGTGGGTGACGAACAGGGTGGTGATCCCGACTTCCAACTGCACCCGACGAATCTCGTCCCGCAACTGGGCACGGACCTTGGCATCCAGGGCGGAGAGCGGCTCGTCCAGGAGCAGCACGGTCGGCTGGATCGCCAGCGCCCGAGCCAGCGCCACCCGCTGCTGTTGACCGCCGGACATCTGGTGTGCGTACCGGTCCGCCTGCTGGGAAAGGCCGACCAGATCGAGCATTTCACCGGCACGCCGGTTACGTTCGGTTTCGCTGACCTTGCGCAGCCGGAGGCCGAAAGCCACGTTCTGCCGGGCCGTCATGTTCGGGAACAGCGAATAGGCCTGAAACACCATGCCCATGTCCCGCTTGTTCGTCGGCAGCCGGGTGACGTCCTTGCCCGCCACCAGCACTCGGCCCTCGTCGGAGTCCTCCAAACCGGCCAACAGGCGAAGCGCTGTCGTCTTTCCGCAGCCGGAAGGTCCGAGCAGCGCGATGAATTCACCGGGATGCATGGTCAGATCGAGCTGGTTGAGCGCGGTCACGGCTCCGTAGCGGCGGGTCAGGCCCTCCAGCCGAACTTCGACGCCGGCCCGTGCCGGGGCGTCGGTTGCCAGGGCTTGGGTCACGTCAGTTCTCCTCTACGGGCCGGCCGCCACTACGGCGCCGTCCCACGAATGACAAGGCAATCAGCAGGATGAACACGAACAGCAGCGCACCGGAGGCGACCGCCATCGAGACCCCGGCGTTGGCCTGCGAAAGCTGGTTCATGGCCACCTGGACGTTGACGTAGTTCAGCAACGAGGCGACGGTGAACTCACCGAGCACCAGCGACACCGCGAGCAGCGACGCGTTGAGCACCGCCGAGGCGATGTTCGGCGTGATCACCCGAAGCATGATCGTCGTCCAACCGGCCCCGAGGCTGCGCGCGGCCTCGGTCAAGGTAGGGACGTCGATTGCCTGCAGTCCGGCGTCCAGGGACCGGTACATGTACGGCAGCACCAGCACCACGTAGGCGAAAGCCAGTACCAATGGGGAGGTCTGGTACTGCGACGGAGTGAAATAGTTGATCCACAGGTAGACCGGAGCCCAGCCGACGACCAACACGATGGCCGGGATGGTCAGCGGCAGCAAGCAGAGAAACTCCACCGTCCGAGACAGTTTCGGCAGCCGCAGGCGGACCCAGACCATCGTTGGCACCAGCAGCAGCAGCGCCCCGATTGCCGTGATCGCGGCCAGCTCGAGGGACGCGATGATCGCCTGGATCAGATCCGGGTAGTCACCGATCTGCCGCCAGTACTCCAGGGTCCGCGGCCCGGACAGGTCCAGCTCCCGGGTACTGAACTCGACCATCGCCAGCAGCGGGACGATGAAGATCAGCCCGAAGATGAACAGCAGTACCCAGCGGACCACCCGCAGCCGGCGGGCCCGCTGGGCGCGCAGACCCAGCTGCCGGCGGGCCGGCCCAGCCTGGTCGGCGAGTTCTGTCGTCACCGCAACCATCGCGCCGACCTCCGTTGCATCATCGCGTACAGGGTCATCGCGACCGCGACAACAATGATCATGCCGAGCGCGAGCGCCTTGGCGACGTTCTCCTGGCCGGCCACGGTCTCGCTGCTCAGGGCGATCCGGATCTGCAACGGGATGATGATCCCGCCCTGGCTGATCAGCGCCGCCGCGGTGGCGTAGGCGGCAAAGGCGTTGGCGAACAGCAACAGGGTTGCCCCTAGGAAGGGTGCGGTCAGCAGCGGGATCGCAACGTGCCGCCAGTACTGCCAGCTGGTTCCACCCAGACTCTCGGCAGCCTCCCGCCACTGTGGTCGAATCCCGTCCAGCGCCGGCAGGAAGACCAGCACCATCAGCGGGATCTGGAAGTAGGTGTAGACGACGACCAGCCCGGACAGGTTGGTCAGCCAGGCACCGGTAGTCGTGAAGCCGAGGTTCGACAGCGCCAGGGTGATCAGGCCAACCGGCCCGGCCGTGGCGAGGAAGGCGAAGGCCAGCGTGACCCCGCCGAATTGGGCGAGGAGACCGGCCACCGCCGTCCACAACCGACGGGTCAGCCCGTCGGCCGGGCCGCTGGCGATCATGTAGGCCAGCACCGCCCCCAGGGCCGCCCCGAGCACGGCGCTGACCGCGGAGAGCGTGATGGTGTTGATGAAGGCCTCGACGACGACGCTCGTGGTGAGCACCTTGATGTTCGCCAGCGTCGGCTGGCCGGCCGCGGTGAAGAACGCCTGGAAGATCACCACCCCGGTGGGCAGCAGCAGGAAGATTCCGACGTAGGCGAAGAACGGAACCGCGCCTAGCCAGCTGAGCGGGAGCCGGCGACCAGCCCCGGAGGGCTGGTCGCCGGCCACGTCGTCAGCCGTGGCGATCGATTCGGTCACGGAAGACAACGCTGGATCACTTGATAGCTGCGGCCCAGTTGGCGACCAAGTACTTGCTGGCCGCCGCAACCTGGTCCTGGGTCTGGAACACCGGGTCGCCGCCGACCTGCGGCAGCGCTGCTGCAGCCGCTGCGTCGATGGTCTTGGCCGTGGTCATGGCGTCCATCCGAACCGGACGCGCGCCACCCTTGAGCCAGAGGTTCTGACCGTCGTCGGAGTAGAGGAACTCCTCCCACAACCGGGCCGCGGCCGGGTGCGGCGCGGTCTTGTTGATCGCCTGGTTGTAGTAACCACCGAGGACGGCATTCGGCGGGACGAAGACCTTCCAGCCCGGAACGTCGGCCTTGTAGCCGACCTGCAGGTAGTCCCAGTCGAAGACGACCGGCGTGGTGCCGCTCTTGACCGTGGCCGAGGTGGCCTGGATCTTCGAGAAGTTGCCGGCCTTCTTCAGCGACTTGAAGAACTCGACGCCCTTGCTGATGTCGTCCAACGAGCCGCCGTTGGCCAGCGAAGCCATCTCGACACCGTTGAGCGCCGCGTTGGCCGCCGTCGGATCACCGTTCAGCGCGACCTTGTTCTTGAATTCGGGCTTCATCAGGTCGGCAACGGCGGTGAGCTCGGGCAGCTTGGCCGAGTTGTAGCCGATCGACATGTATCCGCCGTAGTCGTTCACCCAGAGCCCGGTTGACTCCTTCTGCGCGTCCGGGATGTCGTCCCAGGTGGACACCTTGTAGGGGGCGTACAGGGTGGTGTTAGCCACCGTGACGGCGCCGCCCATGTCCATCACATCGGGCGCCCGGGTGGTGCTGCCAAGCTGCTTGACGGCATTGATCTCGTCCTGGCTGGACCCGTCCGGGGTGGCCGAGGCCACCTTGATGCTGTACTTGGCTTCGAACGCCTTGATGATCTCGCCATAATTCGCCCAGTCCGGCGGGAGGGCGATCACGTTGAGCGTGCCCTCCTTCTTGGCGGCCGCGATCAACGCGTCCAGGCCACCGAACTCCTCGGCCGAGGTCGCCGTCGCAGCCGAGACCCCAGCGTCAGTGGACGTGGCCGTCGATTTGTCCGCTTCCTTTTCCGGCGGGGCGCACGCTGCGGTCACCAGCATCGCGCCCACTGCAATGCCTGTGCCGATACCGCGAATTGACTTCTTCACGTGCCGTGCCTCCTCTGGGCCTTACCCCTCGGTTGAACCTCGCTCACGCTGTCAGCGATCAAGGTCCTGCCGCCGGTGCTCCCGGACGACGGGGGGTTGACCGGATCGTAAACGGATGGGGAAGGCCGCGTCCCAATCAGGCGATCTCGAGTTTGCGCCGAGACCCAACCGTTACCGAATGCGATCACCGTGACTCGATCGACCTCGCGATGTCATCAGAGCGTGACCGGATCGGGGATTGAGACGCAACCCCCGATCACCTGAACGGTGTATGGGACGCTCCGCACTGTTGCCTCCTCCGCCTTGCGTTGCAGATCAAGGGACGCTCGGCGGGCGCGAACGATGGACCCGTGCTCCGATATGAAGATGCGAATTGTCGTCACGGGAGCCACCGGGAATGTCGGGACCGCGCTGCTACGCCGGTTACGGTCCGAACCCGACGTGACGTCAACGGTCGGGGTTTGTCGACGTCCGCCGGATACCGGGCAGCCGCCCTACGACCGCACCGAGTGGGTCCACCTGGACATCGCCGACCCGCGCTCGCTGCCGACCATGGTGGACGCGTTCACCGGCGCCGACGCGGTGATCCACCTGGCCTGGCGGATCCAGCCCAGCCATGACGAGCGGGCGCTGTGGCGGGTCAACGTCGAGGGAAGCCGCCAGGTGGCCGCCGCCACGATTTCCGCCGGGGTCCCGCACCTGGTGGTGGCCAGCTCGGTGGGGGCCTACAGCCCGGGGCCCAAGGACGTCGGTGTCCCGGAGGACTGGCAGACCGGCGGGATCCCCAGCTCCGCCTACAGTCGGCACAAGTCCGCCGTCGAGCGCGGCCTGGACGCCATCACGGCCGAGCATCCAGAGCTGATCATCACCCGGGTCCGGCCCGGGCTGGTGTTCCAGGCGGGGGCCGGCAGCGAGATCGCCAGGTACTTCCTCGGTCCGCTGCTGCCGGTCTCGCTGATCGGCCGGCTCCGGTTGCCCGTGCTGCCGTTGCCATCGCAGTTCGTCTTCCAGGCCGTGCACGCGGACGATCTGGCGCAGGCTTACTGGGTGCTGGTTCGGCAGCAAACCGGTGGGGCCTTCAACGTGGCCGCCGAGCCAGTGCTCACTCCGACGCACCTGGCTCAGGCGATCGGGGCGTGGCGTTCGGTCCGGTTCCCGGTGGCCGGGTTGCGAATACTGGCCTGGGCCAGCTGGCACGCCCGGTTGCAACCGACCGACCCGGGCTGGATCGACCTGGCCGCGAACAGCCCGGTGATGTCGACCGAGCGAATCCGCGCCCTCGGCTGGACGCCGGAGACCTCGTCCCGGCAGGCCCTGGCCGATCTGGTCGGTGGGATCAGCTCCGGCGCCGGGACGGCGAGCCCGCCGATGCGCTCACGGCATCTGCTGCACAGTCGCGCCGAGTAGGCAGGCCCGCGCTTCTCAGGGTCAAGCCGCCGAGCAAACCGGGCCCGGTAAGTGGCCGCGCGCCAGCCCGATCGGGCAAGCTCGAGCGCATGCCGGATGCCAGCACGCCAGCCGCAGCCGAACTCCTCCGGTTGTCCAGCCCGGCCGGGCGTTGGGTCCTAACCGCCGCCGTCCTCGGCAGTGCCGTGGTCAGCCTGGATGCCACCGTGGTGAACGTGGCGCTGCCGACCATCGGCGAGGAGTTGGACGCCCGCGTCTCCGGCCTGCAATGGACCGTCAACGGCTACTCGCTCACCCTGGCCGCACTGATCCTGCTCGGCGGCTCGCTCGGCGACCGGTTCGGCCGACGGCGGGTGTTCGTCATCGGCGTCATGTGGTTCGGAGCGGCGTCCCTGCTCTGCGGCTTGGCCCCGAACCTGACCACGTTGATCCTGGCCCGATCCCTGCAGGGGGTCGGCGGCGCGCTGCTGACCCCCGGCAGCCTGGCGATGATCTCGGCGTCGTTCCATCCGGACGACCGGGCTCGGGCGATCGGCGCCTGGTCCGGCCTCGGCGGGGTGGCCGGAGCGATCGGCCCGCTGCTCGGCGGGGCCCTGCTGGATCTCAGCTGGCGGCTGGTCTTCCTGATCAACCTGCCGCTGACCGTGCTGGTCGTCGTCCTGGCGGTCCGGCACGTTCCGGAGTCGATGGACGCGCAGGCCCCTCGCAAGCTGGACTTCGCCGGGGCTGCGGCCGGGGCGATCGGTCTGGGCGGGCTCACCTACGCCTTGATCGAAGCTCCCGATCGCGGCTTGGCCGGGGTCGCGCTGCCCGCCGTGCTCGGCATCGGCGCGCTGGCCGGGTTCATCGAGATCGAGCGCCGCAGCTCGCACCCGCTGATCCCATTGGGGATCTTCGCCTCCCGGCAGTTCACCGCCGCGAACCTGGTCACCTTCGCCCTCTACGCCGCGCTCGGCAGCATCTTCTTCCTGATGGCGATCGTGCTGCAGGTCAGCGTCGGGTTCGCACCGTTGGAGGCGGGCGCGTCGCTGTTGCCGCTGACGCTGATCATGCTGGCGCTCTCGGCGCGCGCCGGTGCGCTCGCCGGGAAGATCGGCCCGCGCCGACCGATGACGTTCGGACCGCTGATCGTCGCGGCCGCGTTGCTGTTGATGTTGCGGATCGGACCGGGCTCCAGCTACCTGATCGACGTCCTGCCCGCGGTGCTGATTCTCGGGTTGGGGCTGGCGCTCACCGTCGCGCCGCTGACCGCCGCCGTGCTGTCGGCCGCCGAGACCCGGCACGCCGGGGTGGCCTCTGGGGTGAACAACGCCGTGGCCCGGACCGCCGGGCTGCTGGCGGTCGCCGTCCTGCCGATCGTGATGGGCCTGTCCGGCGACGACTATCAGCGACCGGTGCCGCTGGCGAACGGGTTCCACCAGGCGATGGGGTGGTGTGCCGGGCTGGTCGCGCTGAGCGCGCTGATCGCCTGGTTCGGGATCCGGGACGACGCGCTGACCGAGACCGAGGCCGAGCTCACCCCGACTCCCCGGATCAAAGCCTCGGCCGCGCCTGCCGAGTGCTACCACTGCGCGTTGAACGGCCCGCCGGCCCCGAGATAGGCCGCGGAGCTACCCGGACGGCGGAGCTACCCGGACAGCGGAGCTACCGGAGGCGCGCTACGGCTTGGCGGTCGGAGTCGGCGTCGACTCGACCGTCGGGCATTTCGGGGTGGGCGTGACGGTCGGCGTCGGGCTTGCCGTCGGTCCGGGATCTGGCACGTCACACGGGTCGGTGGGGGTCGGCGTCCCGGCCGGAGAGCTGGTCGTGGGCGCCGTCGTCGGCTGCGCTGTGGTCGGCGGGACCGTCGCGGTCGGCCAGATCGTCGGCTTGGGGTTGGGCTTCGGCTTGCCGGTCGGCTTCGGCGTGGGTTTCGTCGTCGTCGGCGTGGGGGTAGGCGTGGACACCGCCGGCGGCGGGCCGGGGTTCGTGGCCGGCCCATCGGTCGGCGACGGAGTGCTGCCACCCGGTGCGGTCTGGAACGGAACGTCCTGACCCTTGGCGTAGGAGTCGGCCAGCGAGAGCACCAGGGAGACGTAGCTGTCCGAGTGGTTGTACCGGAAGACGGCGGCCCAGCGACCCTTCTGCGTGGTCATCGAGCCGCTACCGGCGCACAGGTACCGAGCGGTGCCGAGCGCCGCAGCGTTCATGTTCTGCGGGTTCGCCCCGCCGCCATAGGCCTTCCAGGTGCCGGGCAGGAACTGCATCGGCCCGACCGCGCGGTCGAAGGCGGTGTCGCCGTCGTACTGGCCGTTGTCCGAGTCGCTGATCCGGGCGGTGCCCGCCTTGGAGCCATCCAGCCGGATCCCCAGGATCGGCGGGGTGACCAGCCCGTCGGCGTTGATCGTCGAGCCGCCGTAGCGACCGTGGTTGCTCTCGACCCGACCGATTCCGGCGATCACCGTCCAGCTCACGCCGCAGGACGGATCGGTGCGTGCCAGCTCGGCGGCGGCAGCCACGTACGCCCGGTAGGCCGGTTCCGGGATGCCGGACGACGTCAGGGCGGAGGGACTGGTTACCCCGTACGGACCGGTGCCGGTACCCGTCGAGGGTGCCACCGTTCCGGTCGGCAGCCCTCCACCGAGCGAAGAAGTCGGATACGGCAGCGACCCGGTCGGTGAGACGAGGGTGAGCGACCCGCTTTCGGCGTCGGGGGAACCGGACGCCGCGACCGCTGGATTCCACACCTGGGACCCGGACAGCGCTAGGACGCCGACTGCGCCGAGTACCAGGGCGAGAGCCCGCCTAAGTACCGGTGCGCTCAGACGACGGATCCAGACGAGAACAAGCCGGTGCACTCGTCGACCATATGCACCGGGGCCAAAAAATGCAGCCCGAAAAAGGTACTTCTTTGCCGAACAGCCACTTCGTTACCTCCCTCGGGGAAGAGTCTTGAAACAGTCGACAAAAATTGGAACTCCTGCCTGGTCGAGACCGTTGAAGCGGCCACCCCCGACCTACGCCGACGAGCCGCTCAGGAGCGCGACGGTAGCCGCCGACTACTGACCGCGATCAGGTCTCGGACCGGGCCGGCCGGCGGCTGGCCCGCGCCCTGCCAAATCGCCCTCAGCCGCCTGGTCAGATCCACGTCCGCGAGGTGCACCTCGACCAACCGGCCGAGCGCGAGGTCGTCGCTGACGGCAAGCAGGCTCAACGCACCCGGACCGGCACCGGCGATCACCGCCGCCCGGACCGCACCCGCGCTGGACAGCTCCATCGCTGGTGCGGCCAGCGTCGTCCCGGCCGCCAGGTGTGCGGTCAGCGCGTCTGCCAGGGCTCGGCGGGTGCCGGACCCGCTCTCCCTGCTGACCAGCGGCGTCGCGGCGAGTTCCGCCGCCGGCACCGGGGATCGGCGGCGGGCCCAACGGTGTGACGGCGGGACGACGACCGCCAGTCGATCGTGAGCCACCACCCGCGAACGCAGGCCGCGCGGGATGCCCGGGCCCTCGACGAAGCCCACGTCGGCCGCCCCGGACAACACCAGTTCCAGCACCGCCTCGCTGTTGGTAGCGGTCAGTTCGATCTCCGGGCCGAGGCCGGGCGACTGCGAGCGGCGGGCCTGGAGCGCAACCAGCCAGCCCGGCATCAGATGCTCGGCCACGGTCTGGCTCGCGGCCACCCGCAGCCGCGAGCGCTGATCGGTCCGCAGTGAGGTGATCCCGGCGTCAAGTTCGGCCGCCGCCTCCAGCACTCGGAAGGCCCACTGCGCGCACAGCACCCCGGCCTGGTTGAGCTGGGACCCGCGAGGGCTGCGGTTCAGGAGCGGGACGCCGACCTGTGCCTCGATCGAGCGCATCCGGGCGGAGACGGCCTGCTGGCTGACTCCGACCTGAGCCGCTGCGGCCCGCAGACTGCCGGCCCGATCGACCGCGAGCAGTACCTGGAGCGCTTCCAGACCCGGTACCTGCGGGCTCAGCACCCGGTTCCGCCCGATGGCAGTAACAATCTCACGTTGTCACCGTACAAGCCTGATCCGGGTTCCCGGTGACCTCCGATCGGATGATTCTGGATCCCGTGACCCTCACCGCGAATCTGTTCCGGCCGCCGATGTTGGATCGGGCCGAGCCATCGGTGCCGACGTCCGGGCCGGACGCCGTCGCCGCCCTGCTCGGCTGGGTGGCGCCGAACTGGTTCGCTGCCGTGATGGGCACCGGCATCCTCGCCACCGCCGCCGTTGGCCTCCCGGTCGACGCGGCGGCAGCCGCCCTGATCCGTCCGTTCGCGGTCGCCGCCTGGGTGGTGGCGGCCGGGCTGCTGGTCGCGGTCGGCACGCTCACCGCCTTGCAGTGGCTGCGGCGCCCCGAGCTGGCTCGCGCCCATCACCGGCATCCGGTGCTGGCGCACTTCTACGGCGCCCCACCGATGGCGCTGATGACGGTCGGGGCCGGCGCGCTGCTGCTGGGCCCGGACCTGATCGGTTCCGCGGCGGCGGTGCGGCTCGACTGGGTGCTCTGGATCGCGGGCACCTTGTTCGGCCTGGTGACCTGCCTCGCCGTCCCGTATCTATTGATCACCGGCCGGCTGGAGGGTCCGACCGGGCGCCCGGCGGCGGCGTTCGGTGGCTGGCTGATGCCCGTCGTCCCCCCGATGGTGTCTGCCTCCACCGGTGCCCTGTTGCTCCCGCACCTCCCGGCCGGCCAGCCGCGACTGACGTTGCTGGTCGCCGGCTACGCCCTGTTCGGGATCAGCTTGCTCGCTTCGATGATCATCATCACCCAGATCTGGGCCCGGCTGACCAGGCACGGTCTTCCGGAGCCGCGACTGGTGCCGACGCTGTGGATCGTGCTCGGCCCGCTCGGCCAATCGGTCACCGCGGCAATCTTGCTCGGCGAGCACGCGGATCTGGCGATCGGGCCACCCTGGTCCTCGGCGCTGCGGGCGTTCGAGCTGCTTTACGGCCTGCCGGTGTTCGGGTTCGCGATGCTCTGGCTGGCCCTGGCCGCAGGCATCACCCTGCGGACGATTCGCGACGTCGGCCTGCCCTTCGCCCCGACCTGGTGGTCCTTCACCTTCCCGGTCGGCACCTGTGTCACCGGAGCGAGCGGCCTGGCCCGGACGACCGGTTCCGATGCCCTCATGCTGATCGCGGTGGTCTTGTTCGGCGTTCTGCTGGCAGCCTGGGCGGTGGTCTCGACCAACGCCGTGCGTTCGGCCCGCCACCGACCCGGGGGCGCTACCGGTGACCGACACGGGATGTTGGGATCGGTGTAACGCCGTCGTCATCAACGGCCCCTAGCGTCGGTTCACGGCCTGGTCCCCCGGCCGTGCGGTTGCCGTCGAGCGCGGTGCGGTGGCCCGCCGAGCCTGGATCGTCAGGAGCTCCCTGTGATTCCGATCGATCTGACCACCTCTCTGCTGTCCGATCCCGGCGTGTTCGGCCCCGACCGGCACGCGGAAATCGTTGCGCACTACCACCGTTTCGGATTCGTCGTGATCCGCGACCTGTTCTCGGTGGACCTGATCGACCGAATGGAAGCCGAGTGCGTCCAGGCGCAGGAGCAGGTGATCGCCCGGACCTTGCCGGACCGCTACGGCTCCACCGTCTTCCTCGATGAGGCGGCCAAAGCAGAGCGCTTTGCCAATTACGTGGAATACGTGAATGAACTGTCACCGGCGGTGCTTGCGGGCGCCACCGATCCGCTGCTGGTCGAGGTGATCACCGACCTGCTGGGCCCGGACTGCTGGCTGAACACCGCCAGCCGGGCCGGCATCGTGTATCAGGACAGCCGACCGGGCAAGGAATCTGGGTACACCCGGATCGGCTGGCACTCCGACTGGCAGGCCGCGCCGAACCTGGACATCTGGCCGGCTACCGCGTTCACCTTCCATATCGACGGGACCAGTCCGGCAAACGGTTTCCTTCGGGTCGTGCCGGGCAGCCATCGGTGGGCTACCCCAGCGCCCTACCGAAACATCAACGGCGCGACGGTTCCCGAAGGTTCGGCCGCCACCGGCGGCTACACCGACAACGCTCCGCCGTTCCAGATGCCGCTGGGCTTCGAAAAGATCCGCGGCGAGATACCGATCTACACCGAGCGTGGTGACATCATTCTGCACGACGCTTACCTGTGGCACTCCGCGGCTCGGGCAACGGACGACGCCACCACCCGGCGTCACGTCCGCGGTGGATACCTGAACGGCGATCCGGACGGTGATGGCAAGCGCGAGGTTTTCGTGAAGAATGCCGCGCGCTGACCACAATTGACTTAGCTGATGCGAAATTACCTGAGGGGGAACAATTTTGAGTCAGGCGACCACACATCCCGAGATCCTCGAGATACCGACGATCGATCTGTCCAGGTTCCGTGACGGGACCCCGGAGCAGCGCACGGCGGTCGCCGCGCAGGTCGACGAGGCGGCCCGGACGGTCGGTTTCATGCAGGTGATCGGGCACGCGATCCCGGCCGAGGTCGAGTCCGGGCTGGTCACCGCGATGGACGAGTTCTTCGGATTGCCGATGTGGCAGAAGAAGGCGCTCCGACCGGCGTCCCCGGATTTCAACCGGGGATACACGCCGCCGAAATCCGAGCGGCTGACGCTCAGCCTCGGGGTGGAGTCGTCGGCCGCCGACCTGTTCGAGGCCTTCAACGTCGGCAACTCCGCCGAGGATTTCCCCGGCCTAGGGCTGGACGAGATGCACTACGCACCAAACCTTTGGCCGTTGCGCCCGGCCTCCTTCGAGCCCGCGGTGCAGGCCTGGTTCGGCCAGGCCGCCCGGGTGGCGCGGGAGATCACCACGGTGATGGCGGTGGCGCTCGGCCTCGGCGAGCACTTCTTCGCCGGCTACCAGGACCACTCGCTGGAGGTGCTTCGGATGAACAATTACCAGGTTCCCCCGGCGCCTACCCAGCTCGAGCCGGGCCAGGTCGGAATGGGCGCGCATACCGACTACGGAATCGTCACCGTGCTCTGGGCCGATCCGATTCTCGGGTTGCAGATCCTCGGCCGGGACGGCGTCTGGCAGGACGTCGTCCCGGCCGATGGTGCGCTGCTGGTGAACCTTGGCGATCTGCTGGCCCGGTGGACCAATGATCGCTGGGTCTCCACCCTGCATCGGGTGCTGCCGCCGACGGACGCCGAAGGACGGTTGGTCCGGCGCCGCTCGGCGGCGTTCTTCCACGACGGCAACGCCGATGCGGTGATCTCCTGCCTGCCGGGGTGTGCCACGCCCGAGCGGCCGGCCCAGTACGAATCGGTGAGCGTGGCTGACCACCTGACGGCGAAGCTGAACGGATCCCGGGGGTTGATCGCCAATTCGGGCGCTGAACGAGAAGCCGCCCGACTGCTCTCGGCTCAGCAGGCCTAGCGAAAGCAGTTGCCCGATTTGCCGGCAAGTGACCTGTTTAGGGCAGCGGGTCAGTCGGCGCCCGCACGACCCTAGGGAATGGGCACCGGCTGGGTGTTCAGCAACAGGGTGAAGATCTCGTCGCGATGGTCCCGAGCGGCTGGTGGGTAGGCGGCGCTCTCCTGCCAGAACAGGCTCAACGTCTCCCGGGCAGCGGCCGCGAGCTGATCACCCGGCTGGTTGTCCAGCTGGTCACCGTATGCAGCGACGCCCTCGGCGATGCCGAGCAATGATTCGAGCAGGCGGGCGGACGGCGTCATGCTCTGCTGATCGGCTGGTCACTCGGCTTCCTTGACTGCTACGGGTGATCCAGAGCAGATGCGGCGCGGGCCCGGTGAGCGGCCAGGCCGTATGGGCTTTCGGTGGCCAGGAATGCCGGGACGACGTTGATCAGGGCCTCTTCGGCATGCTGCCAGCAGCCCCAGGCCGAGTCTCCCCAGGAGTCGGCAACCTTGACCTCAGCCGGTTTCTGACAGGCGACGTTGCCGCCGAACTGGCAGGACGACGGGCGCCCGGCGCTGTCCTGATCACGAATAGCCTGATCCATCCGTTGACTGATCAGAGCCACCGGCTGCGCGCGCTCGGCCTGAGTGGCCCGTTCGGCCCGCAGGACGGCCAGAGCCGACAGGCGCACCTGCAACATCTGCGCGACCGTGGCAGCCAGGTGGGACAGCACGGTGGTCTGGGTCTGAGTCACGCGGCGGTGACGTTTCCGATCCAGGACGTTCACCGTGCCCAAGGCGTGCCCCTCCACCGTCACGATCGGGGCCGCTGCGTAGAAGCGCAGCCCCAGCTCACCGCGCACCAAGGGGTGGTCCAAGGTCCGTGGATCAACCGCAGCGTCGTTCACCACGTACGGGCCGGCACCGAGGATGGCCGAGGCGCAAAGACCCGGCTCGGCACCGATCTCGGTCACACCGTCAAGGCCCTGCGTCGCCAGGAACCACACCCGATCGGTATCGACGACGCTCACCGTGGCCATCGGTGTCTCAAAGATCATCGCTGCCATCTCGGCAATCAGATCGAACGATCCATCTGTGGGCGGTTCCACCCCGGCGTACCGGTGCACCGCGGCCAACCGCTCGACGGTCTGAGTCATCTATCTCCCCCGTCTCTACTCATTGACACCCCAAAACCGGCCTGCATCAGGACACCCGGCCCGAAACGAAGATCAGCGGCAAACGGTAACCGCCCGATGCAGGCACGGCGACTCGAAGCGAGAGATCGCTGACAGCCGGCGGTGAGGTCCGCCTACCGGTCTGCCAGGTGCTCGTGCAGCCGGCCGCCGATCTCGGTCAGCTGGGCCAGTTGCTCGGGGGTGAGCAGGTTGAGCAGGTTTTCCCGGACGGCGGTGACGTGCCCGGGCGCGGCGGCGGCGAGCTTGGCTCGGCCGGCCTCGGTGAGTTCGGCGTTCATTCCGCGCCGGTCGTCCTCGCATTCCACCCGGCGCACCCAGCCGGCCCGCTCCGCGCGGGTGACCGCACGGGTGACGCCACTGCGGGTGGCCAGCGCGGCGTCGGCGAGTTCGCGCATCCGCAGCCTGCCGTCGGGGGCTTCCGACAGTCGGACCAGGAGTTCATAGTCGGTAAGTGAGAGTTCGGCATCGGACGCCAGCTGCCGGTCCAGTTCGGCGAAGAGCATCCGGGTGCCGTCCAGGTAGGCCCGCCAGGCCGTCTGCTCCTGCGCACTGAGCCATTGCACGGGGTTCACCACAACTCCAAGTGTAGCGGGAATAGTTGACTGAGCAACAACCTTGATGGCACCATAGTCATTGACCGAGCAACGGAAAGAAGGCCCATCATGCCCGCCGTTACCGTGGAGAACCCGCTGGCCCTGCCCCGGATTCCGGAGGCCGATCCGACCACCGACCGGGCCCGTCCGGTGGTTTCCGTCACGACCTCCCCGCGCGGCTTCGAGGGCGAGGGTTTCCCGGTCCGACGCGCCTTCGCCGGCGTCGACCTGCGTGCACTCGACCCGTTCATCCACATGGATCAGATGGGTGAAGTGGAATACGCACCGGGTGAGCCGAAGGGCACCCCGTGGCATCCGCACCGCGGTTTCGAGACCGTCACGTACATGATCGATGGCGAGATGGCGCACTCCGACTCCAACGGTGGCGGCGGCCTGATCTCCGGCGGTGACACTCAGTGGATGACGGCGGGCGCCGGGATTCTGCACATCGAGACCCCGCCCGAGCACCTGGTCGCCAGCGGTGGCCTGTTCCATGGCCTGCAGCTGTGGGTGAACCTGCCCAAGGCGCAGAAGCTGGTGCACCCGCGCTACCAGGACATCACCGGAAGCAAGGTGGCCCTGCTCAGCTCCCCGGACGGCGGCGCCCTGGTCCGAGTGATCGCCGGCGAGGTCGGCGGCCACGCCGGCCCGGGCTCCACCTACACCCCGATCACCCTGGTCCACGCCACGATCGCGCCCGGAGCCTCGCTCACCCTGCCCTGGCGAGCCGATTTCAACGCGCTCGCCTACGTGATGTCCGGCCGGGGCTCGGTCGGCGCCGCCATCGGTGGCGGCTCGTTCGGTGGCAGCAGCGCTCGACCGATCGACGCCGGGCAACTGGCGGTCTTCGGCGAGGGTGACTCGATCACCGTGACCGCGAACCGGAGCCAGGATTCACGCAACCCCGCGCTCGATGTGTTCCTGCTCGGCGGCAAGCCGATTCGCGAGCCGGTCGCCGCGCACGGACCGTTCGTGATGAACACCCGCGCCGAGCTGATCCAGGCCTTCGAGGACTTCCAGGCCGGTCGCCTCGGCAGCATCCCCGCCGCCCACGCCGACGTCCAGGCCAGCACTCCCGACGCCGAATAAGCAGCCGCACGGCCAGCGAGCGGTCCGCAGGATCTGCGGACCGATCGCCGCCCGGCGCTTGCCGCCCCGCCGAACCCCTCATCAGCAGGGCGGCAAGCCCACCCCACAGTTCTGCATACCCGGATTCCACCGAACCTAACGACTTTGGTGAAACAAATCAGCGCACAGTTTCGAGCGCGTCCACGGCCAGCAGGACGAAGGCGTCCGTCCAGGCGAGCGGCGCCGGTCCGGCCGGATCACCGTTGCTCAGCACCTTCTCCGGCAGCGCCCCGTAACTGGTCCGGTGGTTCGTCAACCAGGTCAACCAGTGCTCTGCGGTCGGTCGGTCCCCGATCGACGCCGCCGTCAGCGCGAACAGCGCGGTCTGCGGTGTCCAGCTGATGCCGTCGTTCTTCCAGCCGGCGCCCGGGGCCAAGCCACCAGCCGGGCGAGCCATCTGCGGTGCTATCGCCCGCCAGGCCTTCACGATCTTGGGATCGGCCTGCGCGGTGAACGGCGGCAACAGGAAGGCGATCGCAGCGTCCGGCTGATCACCACCGAGGTAGCGCGGGTATCCGTGAGTCCCGAACTGCCGATCAATTGACCCGCGAAGCAGGCTGAGACGCTGCTGCGCGGCTTGGCTCAGCGCTTCGTCGCCCAGGGCGCGCTGCAAGGTGACCGCCGCTTCCAGCCCGAAGGCGAGTGGTGCGGCCGTTCCCAAGCTGAGCCGGTCGTCCTTGATCTCCCAGTAGTCCTGCGAAGGTTTGGGCAGCCCGCCCGGCCGGTCGGTGATCCGGAGGGCGGCCCGGGTGCTGCCATCGATCAACGGCCTCAGCTGGGTGAGGAACCGCTCCTGCGCTGGACCGGCCGGTACGTCCTCCAGCATGCGGGCGGCCGCCCAGAGCACCCAGCCGGTTCCGTCGGTCTGCTCACCTCGAGCATCCGGGACGCCGGACTCGTCGGGCAGGTATCGAGCCTGAAACACCCCTTGGGCCGGCAGTTGGCGCTGCAGGAACTGCATCACCGAGAGCGCGTCTTGCCGATGGCCGGTCCGCGACAGGGCTACCGCCACCATTGACGCATCCCGCGGCCAGACATAGCGCCAGGACTTCGGCCACCCGGCCAGCGCCGCTCCGTCCGGGAGCAGCAGCGTGTTGATGTCCAGGAGCGCCGTGCGGACCATGTCCTGCAGTCCGGCGGACGTCTGCGGGATCGACCCGGCAGCCAGCCAGTCCCGCTGTTGCTGCGCCCGCACCTGGCCGGCCGCGCCGGCGGACATCAGTACCCGACTGCCCGGGATCAGCGGCGTCAGCGGCGTCCCCTCGGGCAAGCCGATCAGCGCCTCGTCCGCTCCGATCACGACAGCAGCCGATCGAAGCGGCTCCGAGGCGTGGCGGGACAAATAGAACATCCGGCCACCCGAGCCTGCCGTCATGAGCACCAGAAGAACGCCCACGGCGAGCAGCCGACCCGTTCTCCCGATGACCGGTACCAGCGGCGTCACCGGCACCGGCGGCGAAGACAGGTCGACGGGATCTTTCACGGCCGACATCTTTACATGAGGGGCGGCGGAGGCAGGCATCTGTCCGGATCTGTACCGTCTGGGGAACCCGGATGGACGGAGCCTCACCGCACGCCCGGACGATCGTCGTCCTGTTGTTCCAGGGCTCGGACACAGACCGCGACCAGCAAGGGCAACGCCAGCATCAGGGCGAAGGCGGCCACCGCCGTCCCGGAGTCGTTCAGCAGCCCGGCGATCACCACCAGCACGGCGAACGCGATCAAGCCCGACCGCAGCACCGGTGCCCGATCGTAGGCCGCCCGAAGGGGCTGGACGCCCCACACTGTCGGCTTGGCCAGCACCCAGTAGACGAACCCGGCCGCGAACGGCAGCAGCGCGCTCAGGTAGGAATGGGTCAGAATCTTCAGGTTCTGCGCTCCCTTGCGCTGGATCACCGGCCACGCCTCGCCGTCGATCGCCGACTGCACGAACCGGCCGAGGTGGGTGCGCGCTTCCGGCCCGCGCAGCCAGTCCAGCAGGCTCAACGCCAGCAGGACGGCAATCGTGATCCCGGCGATCAGCAGCGCTCGCTGCCAGGTAACCCGAATCCGGGCGACCAGCAGAGTGAGGACGGCGAAGGCCGGAATGATCGCCGGTGGGCCACCGAAGTCGCTGCCCAGGCCGGGAGTGCCATCGATCGCGGTGGCCAGGATGCCCAGCCCGGCGACGGCCGCCGCGGCGCGCCACCGGTGGCCGCCCGCTTGAAGCCGGTCGGCCACCACGACCGCCGTCAACAGCATCCCGGTGGCGAACAAGGCGAACGCGGTATTGCCGAACCCGTAGAACCGGCCCGCAACGATCGGCTGAACGCCCATCAGGCTGGAGATCATCAGGTGCGATCCGGTGACGGCGTCCACGCTCAGCACCCCGACGGTGAGCAGGGCAACCACGGCCAGCGGGCCCAGCACCAGCGATCGCCACGGCCCCAGCAGGGCCAGCGCCGAGATGGCGGCCATGAACAGCCCGAGCGCGCCCAGCAACGCCGGGAGCGGATGGTCGGCCCGCCACCACGGCAACAGGTTGGCGAGGTAGGTGGCCGCCGGGAACGAAGCCAGCATCACCACACCCCGGCGCAGTCGGCCCAGCGCCCGGCGGCGGCCGGGGCTGAGGGCATCGCCGTCCTGCTCGAGGCCGGGCGATCGGCGGCGGAGCACGAGCGTGGCCAGGGCATAGAACAGCAACTGCGTGACCACCAGGCCGTTGGTGATCCAGGGGTTGATCGGGGCGATCACCGCCGTCGGTTGGTCCAGGTCATTCAGTTCCTGCACGCGGGCTGCGGTCGACAGGCCGGTGCGGACTGGCAGCACGGTTGAACCGACCGCATCGGTCGGCACCGGTACCGACAGCGCCGTCAACAGGGTGGGCAGCAGGTCCGTGGTCTGGGCCAGGCCGTCCTGCCGGGTCGATCGGCTGCCGAGCAGCGCCGCCGCGTACGCCCTACCGTCCGGGGCCGGCCCACGAGCGGCCAACAGTTGCAGCTGGGACGGCGTGCCGGAGTCGCCGATCGAGGCGATCAGCACGGTTGCGGTCGCCGGCAATCGGTCGAGAACCAGCCGGAGCCGGGCGTCCAGGGCTTGCACCTGCTGCGCTCGCGGAAGGGCGTAGGCCCCGGTCAGCGGCGGTTCCCCGGAGGTCTGGCGCGCCGGGTCGCGGATCACCCCGAGGTCGACGACGAGCAGCTGCGGGTCGGTCGCCAGCGCGGCTTCGACCTCCCCGGCCAAGGCTGCGGGCGCGACCGTGCCACTGGCATCGCTCACCCGCCCTGGCCAGGCCCGGGCCACTCGACCCGCGGTGTCGGCCAAGGCGATCGCGGCCCCCGGACCTACCGCTGCGCTGTTCACCTTGGCGGCGCTCAACGTGCTTCCGAAAAGCCCAGGGTGCGCGTCGAAGGTGGCGTCCTGGGCGGCCGTCAGGTAGTCGGGCCACTGCGGGAGCGTCGCCGCGCCACCGGCTACCGCGGAGCTGAGGGCAGGCTGGCGGCAACTCGGCTCCGACCCTCCCAGCGCCCGGTCGGCGGCGCGCCGACCGGCCGAGATGGCCAGCCAGCCATCTACCGGGCAGGTGACTGGACGGACGCTCCGGACCGCCAGCCAGCCGCTCCCGCCCTGGTCTCGAAGCTGCGCCAGAGCGGGCGTGGAGTTCCCGACATCCGACCAGCGCAGGCCCGCGGTCCCGAGGAGTACCACCGGCCCGGCCACGTCGGCCGAGGCCGGCCCGGCGGCGACAGCCAGCAGCACGGCGCTGATCACGCCGGCTGCGGCCAGGGCCTTTCCGGCGACCCGGAGTCTCAATCTCACCGGCTCACTGTATTGGCGGCTCGATCATGACGGCTGAGATTGCTCCGGGCTACCGGCCCGCGTCGTGGCCAGCGCGGTGTCGACCATGACGGTCAACAGATCCGGGAATTCCAGCCCGGCGGCCTGCAGAATTCGCGGAAACTGGGATCTGGCACTGAAACCGGGGAACGTGTTGACCTCGTTCACGACCGGTCGGACGGTATCGCCGTCCTCGCGCAGGAAGAAGTCGACCCGGAGCAGACCGGTACAGCCCAGGATCTCAAATACCTGGCAGGCCTGTGCTTGCAGCAACGCGACAACCTGTGGATCGAGGTCATCGGGGAAGCGAAGGGCGCCGTCCGGGCCGTGATACTTCGCTTCGAAGTCGAACATCCCCCCGCCTTCGATCCGAATCTCCAGCGGCGGGCCACAGCTGATGGTGCCGTCCGGATGCTGCAGGACCGCGATGTCCAGCTCCCGGCCCCGGACTGCCGCTTCCACCAGGACTTTGCCGTCGCTACGTCGAGCCGTCGCGATCGCCTGATCGAGCTGGGCCCAGTCGTCCACCCGGGTGACCCCGATACTTGATCCCTCGCGCGCGGGTTTGACGAAGACCGGCAAGCCCAGGCGGGCCCGGTCGGCCTCACTGACCCGGTCTTCGTCGTTGTTCAGCACGACCCCGTCGGCAACCGAAAGCCCTGCCTCGCGCAGCAGGGTCTTGGTCCATTCCTTGTCCATTCCGACGACGCTGGCGGCGACGCCGTTGCCGACATAGGGGACGCCGACGAGTTCCAGCAGCGCCTGGACCATTCCGTCTTCGCCGTAGCGGCCATGGAAAGCCGGGAACGCGACGTCCACCTGGTTGAGCGCCTCGATCCCCACCATCAGGCGATCGGCTCCCCTGGACGACACGCCGTCATGCGCGGTCATGCTGAGGACCGCCGGTACGTCAACGACCGCGAAGCTCGGGTCGTCCTTGCCGACCACCCAGGCGCCCTCGCGAGTGACCCGGATCGGAGTCACCTCGAAGCGAGCCCGATCCAAGTGCTGCACGATGCTCGCCGCGGAGGCGCAGGAGACGTCGTGCTCGGCGCTCGGGCCACCGAACAGCACCGCTATTCGGGTCCGTGCAGTGTTTTCGGACCCACTCATTGCATTACCTCGCCGGTGTATTCGTTGGGAACCACCGGCAGGAACCGGCGGGGCACTCGTTGGCTGATCCCGGTCAGGATCTCGTGCGGATTGGTATCGGCCCAGCGCGCCCAGTCCGCGACGGTCGGTTCCCCGGCCGCCCCGGTGCCGAACAGCACCGCCCGGTCACCGGCTGCGACCGGTAGGTCACCGACGTCCAGGACGCATTGGTCCATCGTCACCCGCCCCGCGATCCGACAGCGAGTTCCGTTGATCCAGATGGCGGCACGAGGCCCGGCACTCCGGGGGACGCCGTCGGCGAAGCCCAGCGGAACCAGAGCCAGGGTGGTGTCCCGCTCCACGCGCCAGTCGTGACCGTAGGACACCTCGGTACCGGCCGACACTCGCTTCGTCAGGATGACGGAAGCCTGCAACGTCATCGCCGGCTGCAGTCCGAACGTCCGCTCGGGAATCGGCTCCACGCCATAGAGCGCAATGCCGACCCGGCACAAGTCGAATCTGGCTTCCGGGATCTGCAGGACGGCCGCGGAATTGGCCAGATGACACAGCTGCGGATCGAGACCGGCCGCCCGAGCCGCCCCGACCGCCCAGTCGAAGGCCCGTAATTGTGCTGCCAGTCTCGGGTCTTCGCGGTTCTCGGCGTCTCCCAGGTGCGACCACACGCCGCGAATCCGCAGGTTTCCCGCGAGCTCGTACTTGCGCGCCCAGGCAAGCAATTGCGGCCATTCCTCGGCCGTTGCGCCACCCCGGGACAATCCGGTGTCCACTTTCAAGTGCACCTGAGCGACCGGGCCGCCCCGATCGGTGATTTCCGCCAGCGCGGCGAGATCGTTCAGGGACGCCGCGGAGATGTCGACCCCGGCCTCGATCACCGGGCCGAGCTCTTCTCCCGGCACGTAGAGCCACATCAGCATGGGACCGCCGATACCCGCGGCCCGCAGTGCGAGCGCCTCGGCGGACGACGTCACCCCCACCCACGATGCCCCGTGCCGCAGAGCGGTCTGGGTGACCTGGAGTGCCCCATGGCCGAAGCCGTTGGCCTTGACCACGGCCATCAGCCCGGCCGGACCGGCGGCCCGGGCCAGAATCTCGGTGTTCGTCGCGATCGCGGCCAGATCGATCACTGCTTCACCGAGTACCGGCGCTATCGACAATCGCGCTCTCGGTCCCGCGACATTCACGCTGTCAGATCTCAAGATTTGGGCATCCAATGCATCGTCTGGCCCCGAAACTGAACGCGCCCGGGACTCCGCCCGGGCATGCGCAGTGACCATAAGCTCAAAGTCGACCACGAAGAGTCATTTTCAACCTCTGCGCAGCCTCCCCACGGATGCGCATCCCCTAACCTCAAACGTTATCTTCTCGGCGGTTAGGTTAACGCACCGCAGGTCGACACTCGGCGGGGCGAATCCGATTTCACTGTGTTACCAGGTGCTTACAATTCCCTCGTGACGGCGGGTTCGAACCGGGAGGCTCTGGAAACCACGCAGCGTCCGGGTTTGCCGGCGAGTGGGTGTCCCGGCCAACTCCAGTTCGGGGTATCGCTCGAACAGCACCTGCAGCCCGATCCGACCCTCGGCGCGGGCCAGGGCCGCGCCGATGCAGTAGTGCACCCCAGCCGAGAAGGCCAGGTGCTCACGGGCGTTGGACCGCCGCACATCGAACCGGTTCGGGTCGGGGAAGACCTTCGGATCCCGGTTGGCACCGCCGATCAATACCGAGACGAAAGCGCCCTCCGGGATCGGGACGCCACAGATCTCGGTCTCCGCGGCGGCATAGCGGGCGGTGTTCTGCACCGGCGAGTCGAAGCGCAGGATCTCGTCGACGGCGTTCGCCCAGAGGTCCGGGTCGTCGGACAGCAGTTGGAGCTGGTCCGGATGTGTGAGCAGCACGTGCGCTCCGGTACCGATCAGGTTCACCGTGGTCTCGAAACCGGCGGCCAGCAAGAGGCCGGCGGTAGACATCAGCTCGACGTCGGTCATCCGAACGCCGTCGTCCTCCACCGTGATCAACTGGCTCAGCAGGTCGTCGCCGGGGTTGCGGCGCAGCCGCTCGATGTGGCCGTACATCCACTGGTTCAGTGACCGGATACCCCGCTCACTGGCGGCGTACTCGCGGTAGCTCAGGCCGACGTCCAGATCGGAGGCCGCCTGGTTACCCCATTCCAGGAACTGAGTACGCATCGCCAGCGGCACGCCGAGGATCTCCGAGATCACCGTGACCGGCAGCAGGGCGGCGTAGCTCTCGACCAGGTCGACGACGTCCTGGTGGCTCAGGTCGTCGAGCAGTTCCTCGGCGGTCTGCCGAATGCGTGGTTCCAGCGCGCTGATCGCCCGCGGGGTGAACACCTTGGCCACCTGCCGCCGGTAACGAGTGTGCTGGGGCGGGTTGACCGCCAGCAGGGACGGCGGGTCGATCGGACCGATCACTCGGCCGCCGCCGCGGCGATTGAGCACCTGGCGCATGAACCAAGGCACCGATGCCACGTGCAACCCGACCCGAAACACGTCACTGCGAAGCACCGCCGAAACGGCCTCGTGGGACGGCGCAACGTAGGTCAGCCCACCGCGCGAGATCGGCCCATGGGACCTGATCTGGTCGTAGATCGGGAACGGATTCGCGCGGGCCGCGCGGTCGAACATCATGACTGCTTGTGGCTCGCCACGTCGAGCAGCCCGCCGCAACACCACCTTGATCAGGCCGTGCCGAGCGGCCCACTTCAGAATCGTCATCTTTAACTATCACCCTCGAACCCCGAAATGGCCCCGACCTGCGCCTCAAGCCTGGCTCCGCGCGGGCCGACAGGCAAGGCCCCCGATCCGAAACTTCGGATCGGGGGCCTTGATCAGTGCTCTACCCGCTCACTGCGTGAGGGTTGACGGGCTCAGTGCTTGAAGGCGTCCTTGACGTTCTCGCCTGCGGACTTGAAGTCGGACGACACCTGGTCACCCTTGCCTTCGGCTTCGAGACGCTCGTCGTCAGTGCCCTTGCCGACAGCTTCCTTGACCTTTCCGGTCGCGTCTTGAGCGGCGTTCTTGATCTTGTCTGTCGCACTCATGGGCTCTCCTTTGCTCGTGACACCCGTTCTGCCGGCCGTGGCGGGTTTAGTTGCCACTGATCCGTCCGGCGTCACAAATAACCTTGCTCCGCCGAACCCGGTTGCGCATCTCGAGACGGCCCGCGCGGGGAGGAAGTGGTGTCAAAGGGCAGGCTTTCGGGTGGCTTCTCGTCAGCGATCCGCCGGCGGCTCGAAAGGCTTTTCTGGCTACTGCGAACCGGTCAGCCCGGTAGTGTCCGTGGTCCCGTCTGCGGTTCCGCCGGTGGTGCCGTCCGTGGTTCCGCCGGTGCCCTGGTCAGTGCCCTGCTGCCCCCTCGGACCGCCGAAACCACGCCGTCCCTGGCCTGTTCCGGTGCCCGTTCCACCACCGGGGACGGCACCGGGAACAGCGGCCCCACCCTGCTGATCGGTGACCTCGGTGGTACCGGCGCGATCCTTGCCGACGACGAACCCGGAACCGAATCCGACGGCGAACATCACTGCCCCGCAAGCCACCAACGCCGCCATCGGCGTCCGCAGCCGATCCATCAGACTGCTGGACTGCTGCTTTCGACTGGACCCGAACAACTCCTCCTGAGCCGGGGAAGCGGGCGGGAAGGCATTGGCGGGCACTCCGGTCACCGGAAGGGCACCGGTGGCGCTCGAGCCGGCGCTCGTGCGCGGGTTCGTCGCGGGCACTGCCCAGGGCATCGGGGATGGCAGCACCGACGGCGTGGCCTCGATCGGAGCCGCACCGGTCGAGGCCTCCGGGGCCCAGACGCTGCGGGCCGGGGTACTGGCGGCAGGGGTGCTGGCGACCTGCTGCACAACCGTTGGTCCGGCCGCCGGGTAGGTTGCCGGTGCGGTCTGCGGGAGGGCCGTCGTCCGAGCCTGCATCGGCGCTGTCATTGTCGGTGCTTCATTCTCTGCCATAGGGAGCAGCTTGAGCCGCTGGGATGTGGACGATCTGCGGTCCAGCTGTGAGATCTATGAGAAGGAGGCTCCATGAACACCCCGCACCGGCCTGAGCCGGTCATCGATATCGGCCTGGCGTCGTCCAGCCTGGTCGAGCTCACCGTGAACCGGTTGCGGCGGGAGATCCTGGCCGGCGCGCTGGTGCCGGGCGAGCGCTTGGTCGAAGAGCAGGTCACCCGCCGGTTCGGGATCAGCCGCGCGCCGCTGCGTGAGGCCTTGCGGCTGCTCGGCGAGCAGGGTCTGGTGGAGCACCTGCCCCGGCGCGGCGTCCGGGTGGCGACGCTGTCCGGCCTGGACGCCGAGGAGCTGTTCGAGGTCCGGGACGTCCTGGAACGGTTCGCGATCTCCCGTGCCTTGCCCTGCACGCCGCAGGACCTGCAGGCCGCCCGGACCGAGTTGGCCGCCATGCGCCGGGCCGCCACCGCCGGTGATCTGCTCGAGCTGGCCGATGCCCACCGGCGCTTCCACGTCGAGCTGGTCGCCCTGGCCGATCACCGTCAGCTGCTGCTCGCCTACGAACCGATCTTGCTCAAGCTGCAAATGCACATGGCCTTGAACCTGCGCCGGGAATCCGAGGTGGCAACGCCGCTGGACGGCGTCCGTCGGCACGCCATCCTGCTGGAAGCGGTCGAGAGCAACCAGATCGACCGGGTGCTGGAAGCCCTGGCCAGCCACGGGGCCCAGACCTACCTGCGCTGACGGCCACCCGAAGTGCCCTGGCCTGCCCGTATTCCGACGATCCAGCCGCCTTCGCGAGACCGGATCGCAAATTGTCGTCACAAGCCCGTAACGAGGAAGGACTTGCCCCGATACACAATTGTCGACAATCGACAGCATGAGTTCGGAGAATCCAGCCTTCGGTCTGTCCTTGGCCCAACTGCGGGACGCGTACCTGTCCGGTGCGACCACCCCCACGAGGGTCATTGCCGGTGTGCTCGCCCAGATCGAGCAAACGCGGGACAACCACGCCTGGATCTGTGTCGCCGACCTCGATGACGTGATCGCCCAAGCCCAACGGCTCGAGGCTTCCGCCCTGGCCGCCGGTGGATTCGACAACCTGCCGCTGTACGGCGTCCCGCTGGCGGTCAAGGACAACATCGACGTCGCCGGATTCCCGACCACCAACGCCTGCCCGGACTTCGCTTACCAGCCGGAACGCTCGGCCACCGCGGTCCAGCGGGCGATCGACGCCGGGGCCATCGTGGTCGGCAAGACCAACCTCGACCAGTTCGCCACCGGCCTGGTCGGCGTGCGCTCGCCGTACGGGATCCCGGAAAGCGTGTTCGGTCAGGGCATGGTCTCCGGCGGATCGAGTTCTGGCTCCGCACTCGCCGTCGCCACCGGCATCGTGCCGGTCGCGCTGGCCACCGACACCGCTGGTTCGGGCCGGGTACCGGCCGCCCTGAACGGCATCATCGGGATCAAGCCGACCCTCGGCCTGGTCAGCACGCTGGGCCTGCAGCCGGCCTGCCGCACGATCGACGGGATCACGGTGATGGGCCGTCAGCTGGACGACGCGCTGGCGCTGCTGAGCGTCATCGTCGGGCCGGACCCGGAAAACCCGTGGGGCCGGGACGACGCCGAACTCTCCCCCGCCGTCCGGGACGCGCCCGTCCGGCTGGGCCTGCCGGCGGTGGACTCGCTGGAGTTCTTCGGTGACGAGCCGATGCGACAAGCGCACTTGGCCGCCCGCGAGTCCGCGATCGAATTGCTGGACGCCGTCGAGGTCGACGTTGACCTGGAACCGTTCCTCGAGGCCGGAGGTCTGCTCTACCAAGGTGCGTGGGTGGCCGAACGGCTGGCCGATCTGGGCGACTTCCTGGCCGAGCACCCGGTGTCCACCCATCCGGACTCGGTGCATCCGGTGGTGCGCAGCATCATCGAGAGCGGGTCTCGGTTCTCTGCCGCCGACGCCTTCCGCACTCAGCACCGGCTGCGAAACCTGAGGCACACCACCGGAAAAGTTTGGGACGACATCGACGCGCTGTTGCTCCCGACGATCGGCACCACCTTCACCATCGACGAGGTCCTCGCCGATCCGATCGCCCGCAACGCCGTTCTCGGGCACTACACCCACTTCACCAACCTGCTGGATCTGGCCGCGCTGACGATTCCGGTCGGCACCACCACCGACGGGCGCCCGGTCGCACTGATGCTGATCGGACCGCCGCGCAGCGATCTCACTCTCGCCGCGATCGCCGCCACCGTACTTTCCAAAGTCTCGTAATCGCTAGCCTCTTTTCCGGGAGCAGCAATGTCAGAAAGCGAACCGACGGCGAGCGTGCCGGCCCTGCCCTATCCTTTCGACTTCTCCCTTGACGACACGGCTCTCATCATCATCGATATGCAGCGCGATTTCGTCGAACCCGGTGGTTTCGGTGAAAGCCTGGGAAACGACGTCAACCAGCTTCGCGCCGTCATCCCCGTTCTTGCCGACGTACTCGAAAAATCGCGCCAAGCAGGACTTCTCGTCATTCACACTCGCGAGGGACACCTACCCGACCTGTCCGACTGCCCGCCCAGCAAGCTGGCTCGCGGCAAACCGTCGCAGCGCATTGGTGACCCCACCCCGAACGGACGCATTCTGATCCGGGGCGAAAAAGGGCATGACATCATCCCCGAGCTCTATCCGATCGAAGGTGAGCCGGTGGTGGACAAGCCGGGTAAGGGCGCCTTCTACGCCACTGCGTTCGGCGAAATCCTTGCCGAACGCGGAATTCGCCACCTGGTGGTCACGGGGGTGACCACGGAGGTGTGCGTGCACACCACCGTCCGGGAGGCCAATGACCGGGGGTACGAGTGCCTCGTGCTCTCCGACTGCGTCGGGTCGTACTTTCCCGACTTCCAGCGGGTCGGCCTGGAGATGATCGCCGCGCAAGGCGGCATCTTCGGCTGGACCGCACCCGCCGAGGCGTTCCTGGCAGCACTTTCCACGCTGGCCGCGCCCGCCTCTGCCGTCACTGCCGCCCCCGCTCGCTGAGGAGAAGTCATGTCCACCACAGCAACCGATGCCCCTCCCGCGCCGGACGCGCCGTCCCAAGGCGGCCTGAAGCTGCCCTACTGGGTGGCCGGTGACACCAACGCCTTCTTCGGTCTCGGATTCAATGTCCTGGTCAACGTTCTGGTGCTGACCGGCCTGATGGTCGGCGTGATCCAGCTGCCGGCCGACGATGTCTTCGGCACCATCCTGCCGGCCCTGGGGATCGCGCTGATCGCCGGAAACGCGTACTACACCTTCCTCGGCCGGCAGCTGGCGAAGAAGGAGAACCGCTCGGACGTCGCCTCCTTGCCCTACGGGCCGAGCGTGCCGCACATGTTCATCGTGGTCTTCGTCATCATGCTGCCGATCTACCTGCAGACGAAGGACCCGATCAAGGCCTGGGAAGCCGGGATCGCCTGGGCGTTCATCATCGGAATCATCGTGCTGATCGGCGCTTTCGTCGGGCCGTACATCCGCAAGTACACGCCGCGGGCGGCGATGCTGGGCACCCTGGCAGGCATCTCGATCACCTTCATCTCGATGCGCCCGGCCGCGCAGATGTGGGAAGCAGCCTGGATCGCGTTCCCGGTGCTGGCGCTGATCCTGATCGGCTTCCTGGCCGGCGTGAAGCTGCCCGGCAACTTCCCGATGGGCCTGGCTGCTCTGCTGGTCGGAACGGTGATCGCCTGGATCGGCGGCTACATGGACGCCCCGGACGTCTCCGCTGCCGCCAAGGACATCGCGATCGCGCTGCCGAGCCTCCAGTTCGACCTGTTGTTCCACGGCTTGAAGGACGTCGCCCCACTGCTGGCGACGGCGATCCCGCTGGGCGTCTACAACTTCACCGAGGCAATGACCAACGTGGAGAGCGCTGCGGCGGCTGGTGACAACTACAACCTTCGCGCCGTCCTGCTGGCGGACGGCACCGGTGCCGTGATCGGTTCCTGCCTCGGTTCACCGTTCCCGCCCGCCGTCTACATCGGCCACCCGGGATGGAAGGACGCCGGCGGCCGCACCGGTTACTCGATGGCGACCGGCTCGGTGATCGCCATCATGTGCTTCCTCGGGCTGTTCGGCCTGCTCAATGCCCTGCTGCCGATCCCGGCCATCGTCCCGATCCTGCTCTTCATCGGGTTCATGATCGGCGCCCAGGCGTTCAACGCCTCGCCGAAGGTGCACGCCGCGGCGATCGTCGCGGCGTTGATCCCGAACATCGCATCCTGGGCCACCGGCCTGATGGACAACGTCCTCGCCGCCGCCGGCACCAGCGCCGCCGAGGTCGGATCGGACAAAATCCTCGGTGCCGGTGTGGTCTACGACGGGCTGAAGATCCTTGGCGAGGGGGCGATCCTGGCCGGGCTGGTGTTCGGCGCGATCGTCGCCTTCATCATTGACCGGAAGTTCTTGCAGGCCGGCATCTTCGCGGTATTCGGCGCGGTGCTGTCGTGGATCGGGCTGATCCACGGCGAGAAGGTGGAGTGGGCGGCCAACCCGCAGGTCACGCTCGGCTACCTGTTCATGGCGGTGACCTTGTTCGCCTTCATGGCGCTCAAACTCGAACCGCTGGACGAGGACCGCGAGGTCGCCGTCGACTGAACTCCCCTCCCAGCCGTGATCATGCACGCTTGCCCGCTCGTCGAGGGCTCGAGGCGGGCAACCGTGCATGATCGCGGGGCGTAGACGGGCACGCCAGCGCTGACGCGCCTCCCAAATGCATGATCGCGGCGCAGATGACGGCTACTTCACCTCGCGGCGGATCAGGCGGATCGTTCCGAGGACGAGCGGGACGACGATCCAGACCAGGGTGGACGTCGCGAGCTTGCCCCAGCCCTCGCCGTGCAGGGTGCCCAAGGACAGCGGCTCCATCGCTCCGTTGAGGTCAAGCCATTCGGCGGCGTCCCGAATCGCCGTGATCACCGAGGTCAGGATCTGCCAGACGGTGGGCAGCATGAAGTAGAGCACGATCGCCAACGGGGTGTTCATCAGCAGCATCCCGAACGCCACCCCCATCACCACGCCGAGCACTTGGAACAGCAGCGCCTGGAACAGGTTCGAGGCGGGCATGCTCCAGCTGCCAGCGCTGTCGCGGAGCAGAATCCCGAGCGCGGTACCGAACGCCGAGAACAGCAGGCTGGCGAGCAGAGACAGGGCGCCGAAGACGGTCGCGGCCGCCAGTTTCGCGATCACGATCCGGTGCCGCTCCGGGACCAGGGTGAAGGTCGCCAGGGCGGTACGCTGCGACCACTCACTCGTGACGGTGAGGATCCCGAGCACCGGCAGCAGGATGCCGACCGGATACAGCGACAGGCTGAAGTAGTCGGTCAGGTTTCGAGCGTCGGCATCGCCCCAGATCAGCTGGGCGATCACGGCCAGCAGCGAGATCAGGCCAATGCTGACCAGGAGCCAGAACCCGGCACGGGTGTCGACCATCTTGCGCATCTCGACGACGGTGAGCCGGGCCAGGCCCGGCCGGGCCGGCGGTGGCGTGGATCCGTCGGGAGCGGACCAGTCCAGGCGGGTCAGCGTTTCGGCGCTCATCGGGACACCTTCTTGTCGGGCTTCTGATCGGTTGGATCGGCTGGGGCAATCAGGTCGGCCGCCTCGGTCTTGGCGGCACCGGTTCGGGTCAGGGAGAGGAACAGTTCCTCCAGGCCACCGCCGTCGGCGGGGCGTAGTTCGGTCAGCACGGCACCCACCGCGGCGGCCGCCTTGCCGACCTCGACCGGCTCCACCTGTACCAGCAGCCCGCCGTCCGGGTTCGGGGTGAACTCGATCCCGGCCCGGATCAGCGCGGGGCAAAGCGCGCTCGGGTCCAGAGCCCGGACCAGAGTTCCGGAACTGGCAAGGAGTTCCTTCTTGCTGCCGTCCGCGGCGATCTGGCCATTGCCGATCATCACCAGGTGATCGGCAATCGCTTCGATCTCGCGCAGCAGGTGCGAGGAAAGCAGGACCGTGCCCCCGCGATCGGCGAAATCCCGGAGCAGCCCGCGCATCCAGAAGATCCCTTCCGGGTCCAGGCCGTTCGCCGGCTCATCCAGGATCAGCACCGACGGGTCGCCGAGCAGGGCATGGGCGATGCCGAGCCGCTGGCGCATCCCGAGCGAGTAGTCAGCGACCCGCTTCTTCGCCGCCTCGGGTGGTAGACCGACCAGTTCCAGCAAGTGCGAGACCCGGGCCCTCGGGACCCTGAGCACCAGCGCGGCCAGATTCAGCACCTCTCGACCGGTGCGACCGGCGTGCTGGGCCGAGGCGTCGAGCAGGACCCCGACCTGCCGACCCGGGTTGACCAGCTTCCGGTACGGCATCTCGTTGATCGAGGTCGTCCCCTGGGTCGGTGGGGTGAGCCCACAGAGGATCCGCATCGTCGTCGACTTTCCGGCACCGTTCGGCCCGAGGAACCCGGTCACGGTGCCCGGCGCGCATTGGAAGCTCACGTCCTGCACGGCTAACTGGGTGCCGTATCGCTTCGTCACCTGCTGCACTCTGATCATGCATTCCAGTCTGCGTAGCCGGACCACCGGCCCGCAGCGGCCAACAGGCCATCGGCGGACTAGACCAAAGTCGGGGCTCGCCCAACCCGAGTCGGTGGTGCGGCAATCGTCTCCCCGCTTACCGTGAGGCTATGAGCACCAGCCCAGCAACGCCGAGTGCCGCGGGTACCCCTGGCGCGCTGGTGCCCTGGTTGCCGCCGGAACGCCAGCGGTTGCTCCCGGAGCACCCAGGGCTGTTGCCGGCCGCCCTGCTAGGGAGGCCGACCGATCCGCAGGGCACTCCCCCGCGCCGCTCGGGTCGGGACTGGTTCATCGACACCACCTGCTTCGTCCTGGCCCTGGGGCTCGGGATTCTGCTCTTCGCCACCAGCCCGGACCGGCACGACGTATCGCCGATCGTGCTCTGGCTCGACGCCATCTCCGGAACGTTGAGCTGCTTCGCGCTGTGGTGGCGTCGACGCTGGCCGGTGGAGATCGCCGTCGCCGCCGCCCTGGTCGCGACGTTCTCCATCTTCGCGGCTATCGCCGGCCTGATCGCTCTGTTCACCGTGGCCGTGCATCGACGATCACGACCGGTGGCCGCGGTGGCGGCGCTCAACGTTGCCGGTGGGGCCGCCTTCATGGTGCTGCGGCCCGATCCCACGACCCCGGTTTACCTGACCGCAATGGTCGTCGTGCTGGCGACGGCCGGGACGGTCGCCTGGGGGATGTTCGTCCGGGCTCGTCGGCAGTTGGTGATGTCGCTGCACGAGCGCGCCGAACGGGCCGAAGCAGAGCAGCAATTGCGGGTCGACCAGGCCCGCCAACTGGAGCGCAACCGAATTGCCCGGGAGATGCACGACGTCCTGGCGCACCGGATCTCGCTGGTCAGCATGCACGCCGGAGCCCTGGAGTTCCGGGCCGAGGCGGTCGGCGGCGAGGTCGCTCGCTCCGCAGCGGTGATCCGCAGCAGCGCGCACCAGGCACTGGAGGATCTGCGCGAGGTGATCGGCATCCTGCGGGACGGCGTGCACGACGACGCCCCGGAACGACCACAGCCCACCCTGGCCGACGTCCCCTGTTTGATCGAGGAGTCGCAGCAGGCCGGGATGCACGTCACGCTCCGGTTCACGGTTCCCGACACCGTGGACGGGCTGCCCTTGAGCGTCGGTCGGACCGCATACCGAATCGTCCAGGAAGGGCTGACGAACGCCCGGAAGCATGCCCCGGGCGCGGCCGTGGTGGTGGATTTGCACGGCAATCCCGGTCCCGGTGTGACGCTGGAGATCCGCAGCCGTCGACCGATCGAGACCCGGGCCGAGCCGGTGATCCCCGGCGCTGGGCAGGGGCTGGTCGGCTTGGCCGAGCGGGCCGATCTGGCCGGCGGGCAGCTGGAACACGGCCGGTTGCCGAATGGTGACTTCCGGCTTGGAGCCTGGTTACCGTGGCCGGCATGACCGTGGAACCGCAGCCGGACGCCCACCGACCGATCCGGGTACTGATTGTGGACGACGATGCCTTGGTGCGGGCGGCACTGACGATGATGCTGACCGGCAGCGATCAGGTGGTGCTGGTCGGCGAGGCCGAGGACGGCAACCAGGTGTCTGCCGCCGTCCGGGAACACGCGCCGGACGTCGTCCTGATGGACATCCGGATGCCCCGGATGGACGGCCTGACCGCCACCGAACTGCTCTGCCGGGAACCCTCGCCGCCGCAGATCATCATCCTCACCACCTTCGATGCCGACGAGTACGTGCTGCGCGCGGTTCGGGCCGGTGCCAGCGGGTTCCTGCTCAAGGACACCCGGCCGGCCGAGCTGATCCGGGCGATCCAACTGGTCGCGGCGGGCGACGCGATGCTGTCTCCGGCCGTCACCAGAAAGGTGCTGGTTCACATGAGCGACCCGCCGGGATCCTCCGGAGCGACCCGACGGACCCGGGCCAAGGACCTGCTCGCGGGCCTCACCGATCGAGAGCGCGAGGTCGCGGTAGCCGTCGGCCAGGGCAAATCCAATGCAGAGATCAGTGCCGATCTGTACATGAGCGTGGCCACCGTGAAGGCACACGTTTCCCGGTTGCTGACCAAGCTGGAGCTGAACAACCGGGTCCAGGTGGCCCTGCTGGCCCACGACTCGGACCTGGCCTGAAAATTTCTTTTGGCGGCCGTGTCGATCGGTGGCAGCGCCGTTCGTGGAGATCGTGACGGCGGGCGCAGACAGCGCCCGCCCCGGTCAAGGAGACCACGATGACGCAGACCACGGCGACGCCCGCGACCCAGCCTCAGAGCCGCACCGACCAGCACTGCAACCCGGCGGACCGGGTGACGAAATCGCTCCTCGGGTACGGCGTCATCGCCGGCCCGGCGTATGTCACCGTGGCCGTGGCGCAGGCGCTCACCCGGGACGGCTTCGACCTCACTCGGCACCCCTGGAGCATGCTGTCCAACGGTGATCACGGTTGGATCCAGATCGTGAACTTCCTGCTGACCGGGCTGATGGTGATCGCTTTCGCGGTCGGGCTCCGGCGGGCACTGGACGGCGGTGTGGGCGCGCGCTGGGCCCCTCGGCTGGTCGCCGCGTACGGCCTGAGCCTGATCGCGGCCGGGGCCTTCCGGGCCGACCCGGGCCTCGGCTTCCCGATCGGGACGCCGGCTGGGCCGGGGCCGATCTCCTGGCACGGCACGCTCCATTTCGCGGCCGGCGGCATCGGCTTCAGCTGCCTCGCGGCGGCATGCTTCGTCCTCGCCCGCAGGTTCGCGGCGGAGGGACGGCTGCGTTGGGCGCGCTTCTCTCGGGTGTCGGCCGGGGCGTTCCTGGCCGGTTTCGCGATGGTGGCTTCCGGCAGCGGCGTTCCCGGCGCCGTGGTCGCTTTTACCGCCGCCATCATCCTGATCTGGGGTTGGATGAGCGTGGTGGCCGTGGATCGCTACCGCATCGTGGCCCGCTGATTCCGCCAGCCTGACCCGCTCGCCTTTCCAGGACTCGCTCGACCTTCCAGAACCCGCCTGACCTTTCTCGAACCGCTCGATCGACACCCAAGGAGATACTGCGATGCGATACCTCACCTTGCTGAAGAGCACTCAACCGAGCGAGCCCCCGCCGTCCGGATTGATGGAAGCCATCATGAACCTCGGTGCGGAGGCCACCGCTGCCGGAGCATTGCTCGACAGCGCCGGCCTGTCGCCGAGCGCCACCGGAGCCCGGGTCCAGTTGCAGGCGGGCGACCTCAGCGTGATGGACGGGCCTTTCACCGAAGCCAAGGAATTCATCAGTTATGCTCTGTACCAAGTGCATTCGAGGGAGGAAGCGGTGGAGTGGGCTTCCCGATTCATGAGATTGCACCAGAAGATGTGGCCCAGCTGGGAAGGCGAGGTCGAGGTGCTCAAGGTGATGGGCCCTGAAGACTTCGCTCCGCCCGCGTGACCGACAGCGCCATTCACCGTACGGTGGAAGCACTTTGGCGAATCGAGTCGGCCCGGCTGATCGCCGGGCTGGCTCGCGTCACGCGCGATGTCGGGCTGGCCGAAGAACTCGCGCAAGACGCCCTGGTCACCGCCCTGGAGCAGTGGCCCCGCACCGGGGTTCCGGCCAACCCGGCTGGTTGGCTGGCCACCACCGCGAAGAACCGAGCGATCGACGTCCATCGTCGTCACGTCGTCCATGACCGCAAACTGGAGATCATCGGACGGTCCGTGGCCGACGACCACGATCCATTCGTCGCCGAAGTGGACGACGCTCTGGACGACCAGATCGGCGACGACCTGTTACGGCTGATCTTCACGGCCTGCCACCCAGCGCTCTCGATGGACGCTCGGGTCGCCCTGACCCTACGTTGCCTGGGCGGCCTGTCCACGGACGAGATCGCACGAGCCTTCCTGGTGCCGGAGGCCACCGCCGCTCAACGGATCGTCCGCGCCAAGCGGACCCTGGCCGGCAAGCAGATCGCCTTCGAGCTACCGGGGCCCAAGGAAATGTCGGAACGCCTGGCTTCCGTCCTCGAAGTGGTGTTCCTGATCTTCAATGCGGGCTACACGGCGACGGCGGGGGCGGACTGGATGCGGCCCGCGCTCTGCGAGGAGGCACTGCGGCTCGGCCGAGTACTGGCCGGCCTGGTTCCGGACGAGCCCGAGGTTCACGGGCTGGTTGCCCTGATGGAGATCCAGGCCTCCCGATCGCGGGCCCGGATCGGCGCCGGCGGCTACCCGGTCCTGCTGGCCGATCAGGATCGGCGGCTCTGGGATCGCCTGTTAATCCGGCGCGGTCTGGCGGCGCTGGCGCGGGCCGAGGAACTGGCGTTGGCGAAGATCCGACCGGCCGCGATCGGCCCGTACACCGTGCAGGCGGCGATCGCCGCCTGCCATGCCCGGGCCGACTCGGTTGCGAACACCGATTGGGCACAGATCGCCGCCCTGTACGGCGTGCTCGGCCGGCTCTGGAGCTCCCCCGTGGTCGAGTTGAACCGCGCCGTAGCGGTCGGCATGGCGACCGGGCCGGCCGAGGGTCTGGCCATCGTGGACGCGATCGCCGCAGCCGCGAGCTTGGCCGACTATCCGCAACTCTCGGCCGTGCGCGGAGACCTGCTGGCCAAGCTCGGGCGGATCGACGAGGCCCGCGTCGAGTTCGAGAGAGCGGCGAAGCTCACCCGAAACGCCCAGGAGCAGAGCGTCTTCCTGGCCCGAGCGGCGGCGCTGTGATGCTTTCGGGCACCGCCCTTCAGCGCAACGCGGTGTACTGCGCGGCCGTGCCTTCGGCGGTGAGGTTCTTCCCGGCAGCCTTGTCGGCGAAGGCCCTGACCACGTTTCGGGTGATCCGGCTGGCGACTCGGCGGGTCTTCTTGCTCAGTTTCACCGGCTCGCCCGCCTGATTCGTGCAGGTGTTCGTCAGAGCGCAGCCCCATTGACCGGTACCGACGGCGAACACCCCGGCTCCGGAGGGGCGGACCAGATAGACCCCGCTCTGCGCCGCCGACGTGGCGTCGTTCGCGCAGGTGGTTCGGGTGAAGGAAAGCACCTGTATTTCGGTGTCGCTGCCGGCCGCTGCGGTGGCAGCCCGGTCCACCCGCCCCGAAACCAGGCCAGGCAGGACGTCGTTGGTCTTCAGGCCGGTATCCCGGTACCCCCACCAGTCGTTGTTGGCGACCACCCACCCGGCGTCCTCGGCTCCGGTCGAACCCTCGGCCGCGGTGGGCGTCACCGAGCAACTCGGACGCAGGCCGGTGAGCTGGACGGACGTCACCAGTTTGGCGGCCTTGATCTGCACCGCTCGGCCGGCGTCGACCAGGCCGATCCGCCGAGCGCCGGTGCCTGCCCCGAAGAAGGCCAAGTTGGTTCCGGCGTCCCCGGCGGCCTGGATCGCCGTGCGCAGGGCGGTCGGCCAGTATTGGCTGTCGCCGCCGGTCACGATCGCCGCGGCACCTGCGAGCAGGCTGGGGTCGGTGGCTGCGTCGTAGTCCGTGATCCAGCCGATCCGCCGGCCGGTCCGTTCCGCCAGTTGCACTAACCCGGCGTCCTGCTTCAGGAAACCAGCCGCTCCGTAGCCGGCCCCATAGGGACGGTCGAAGGACACCTTGCGCGCGGACCCGGTGGCGTTCTCCGCCACCCAAGTCAGCGGCGAAGTGAGGACGACGACGCGGCCGGCGTTGTCGGCGCTTCGGACGGTCAGCGGCAGATACCGGCTGGCGTCGCCCTGGTCCAGCCGAAGCAGATAGTGCCCCTCCGGCCAGCCCGTGGTGTCGACCGAGCCCGCCGACGGCCAGCTCTGCGGATCCGCTCCGGCCGGCGCTGCCTGCAGGGTGCCTTCCCAGACCTGTCGGGCGCCGACACCGCCGTACCAACCGATCCGCAACGCCCGGACCCGGACCGCTCCGGTACCGCTGACGAACAGCGGCACGGGCTGGCCGGGCAGCACCGAGACCGCACCCACGTACCCGGCCAGGCCCGCCTTGGTACCGCGGGCCTTGGTGATCTGCCAGTCCGCGGTGCCCGAGCGCTTGTTCTCCGCCCGAACATCGAAGGCCGCTCCGCTGGTGGTTGTGGGGCTGCTGGTGGCGGTGGGGTCACCGGCGGCCGTTGCGGCGGCGTCCACAGTCAAGGCTCCGGCCACGCGCGTGACGGTCGCAGGCGCGGTGCCAGTCGCGCTCGGCTGCGGACGTGCGGTGAGCGCGCTCCCGGTCAGCCGGCTGTCCGATTCGCCGGATTCTCCGACCCCGCCGACGGCTGCCGCTGTCGCACCCATCCCGACCAGGAGGACGACCGAGAGCAGGCGCAGCGAGGGCACGGGGGAGATTGTGTCTGGTTCCTCCGCACAGCGGTAATCGGCAATATCTTCAGCCACAAGACTTGCCAAACCTACGGGTACGTAGGTTACGGTTACGTAGGCAATGTCGCCTGCCTACCGGCCCTCGCCGTTCACCCGCCGACGATCGACTCGAAAGGGCGCCTGAATGACTGCATCACCCAGCACCGCCACCGGCTCGCAGCCTGACCCTGCCTCGACCGACGGCCGGTTGGATGCCGCAATTCCTGCCGCCACCACCCCTTCCCCCACCCCTGGGCGCACCGGCAAGAAGCCGCGCCGTGCGGTGCAGCCGCTGACCTACGGCCGCAAGGGCAACATCGAGATCGCCTTCCTCTGGTTCTTCGTGCTCGGGCCGTTCGTCGCGCTCGCCGTCACCGTCCCACTGGCCTGGAAGTACGACCTGCTTTCCTGGGTCGATGTCGGGCTGTTCGTCCCGTTCTACCTGTTCACCGCGCTCGGTGTCACGATCGGTTTCCACCGTTACCTGACCCACGGCGCCTTCAAGGCCAAGCGCTGGCTGCGGATCACCCTCACCCTGGCCGGCACGATGTCGATCCAAGGCGGACCGATCCGCTGGGTGGCCGATCACCGCCGGCACCACCAGTTCGCCGAGGAAGAGGACGACCCGCACTCGCCCTGGCGCTTCGGCGAGAGCGTGTCCGGCCTGACCAAGGGCATGATCTGGGCCCACACCGGTTGGTTGTTCACCCGAGAGAACACCAACTCCCGGCGGTTCGCTCCGGACCTGGTGGCCGATAAGGACGTGCGCTTCTTTCAGAAGAACTTCCCGCTGGTGATGCTCTTCAGCCTGGGTCTGCCGACCCTGCTCGGCGGCGTGCTGACGATGTCCTGGAAGGGTGCGCTGACCGCCTACATCTGGGCCGGCCTGGTCCGGGTGGGCTTGGTGCACCACGTCACCTGGTCGGTCAACTCGGTCTGCCACGTGATGGGCGAGCGTCCGTTCAAGACCGGCGACAAGGCCAGCAACGTCTGGTGGCTGGCCATCCTGAGCATGGGCGAGTCCTGGCACAACCTGCACCACGCGGATCCGACCTGTGCCCGGCACGGCGTCGATAAGGGCCAGATCGACATCTCGGCCCGAGTGATCTGGTTCTTCGAGAAGATGGGCTGGGCCTGGAACGTTCGCTGGCCGAAGGCAGATCGGCTGGACGGCAAGCGGTTCGACCAGACCAAGGTCGCTGCCTGAACTCAGCTCGACAACTGATCAGGTGCTGGTCCGCCACGCGCGGCACAGCACCTGATTAGTTTTGCCAGTCTGCTTGTATGTAGCCCTATGAGCCATTGGAAGCAGGCTGCCAACTCTGCCTTGGTCCGAACGATCGGCTATCAGCTGGAACGACCGAAATCGACCGCCCGGTCGGCAAAGTCGGAGTCGGCCAAGGCCGGCCAGCTGGCCACTCGGCTGGAAGCCGTGACCAAGCGGCTGGAGAAGCTGGCCGCCAACCCGGTGGCGGTGCCCAAGCCGGCCAAACCGCGGGCCGAGTTCCCGAACGATTTCGACGCCGAACTGAGCGAAATCATCCGTTCTGTACGGCCC